>PEXU01000033.1 GCA_002774635.1 Candidatus Kerfeldbacteria bacterium CG08_land_8_20_14_0_20_40_16
GAAATCGTCCGAAATCTTTAAAACTCCAAAAAAGAGGTAATCTGAAATGTCGAAAAAACTGTTTTTTTTCGGAATGGCCGTCTTAGTGATAGCCTTGATTGCAGTTATCAGCTGTGATCGCAACAGCCCGTTGGACACAACTCCAGAGCTGGATATTGCCAAATCCTCGGGCGCTACGGAAAATCCCGCTGTAGAAGACCCTCAAGGAAGAGAACCGCCGGTTACAGAAAGCTGGAATCCGAGCGGCTGGCAGAATGCCATTATTTTAGAAGCAAAACATGCGTTATCTCAAAGGAATAATGGTACTTCGAGCCAGATCCTTAATTACAGCGGAAGCTATTACGGTGGTGATTGGGATTACGTTGGGAGCGACCCGCGGGCTCGTGAAATTATGAGCCAGCATTACGGTTGGAACTGGGGTCTTATCGGTAGTCCTGGAGGCTGGCCGGAACATAATTTAACCGGCAATTGGAGAACGGTTGGTCATGGTGGATATTGCAAGTTCTTTGCTGACTTAGTGCAGTGGAGAGCAACAGGGGGAGCAAAGGGTTTCCTTCCTATAAACAATCAGGCCCACGGTAGTGTTAATTATGTTGAACCAGGTGACATAATTCAACGGACCGATCCTGACCATACTGCTCTTGTAATTGCTATCCTACAGAGGTATTCAAACGGTAGGGTTAGAAAAGTGGATGTTATTGACTCCAATTACATTGGAGGAGACGGTGAATTCATTATCGCCAGGCATCCGATAACCCTAGTCAACAGTCAAGGTAACTACTTGTACCACACCTACCATTAGTTCTTACAATAGGGCGGAACTATTGTTTCGCCCTCCTTTTTTATGTAATATTAAGCTAGTTATTAAATCCATAATTTATGAAAAAATTCTTAATTCTCTTGGTTATTTTTCTCTTTTTACCATTGGTAACAAAAGCTAATATCGCGCCCGTATCGGTTCCCGGACAAGGTATTGTTCCGGTAGATGCAGATTACGGCAGCATGTCAACCACAGATACGGTAACAATGAAGTCGGAGACTGTATTGATTAACATACGTTTACTGGACAAAAGAATTGTTAATTCAGAAGAAAACAGCGATGCATACACCAGTTCGGCAGCCGCGGCCAATGTTAAGGCCACGTTTAATTTGGAAAATATCACTGATAATGAAATAAAAGATTTTCCTGTCGGCTTTCCTTTCAGCACTGGCGGAGTAGTGAATAATCATAATATGCTAATTACCAATGGCTGGGCGCGTTTGCAAAACCTTGCAGTTGAAGTCGACGGCCAAAAAATTAATTACGAGGAAAAAGAATTTCTGGTGCCTAATTATCCCCCCTTAACAGATTACACCGAGCCATGGGCTGTTTGGAAAATGGATTTCGCTAAAAAAGGAGATGGCGGCTCAAAAAAGCAAATTACTTTAAGCTATGACATTATTTCATCAGACTGGTATCATACCGAATTTTACGGCGCTTCCGAGCCCGACAAGGATTATTTTTCCGGCAGTTTTTATTACATTTTGCATACCGGCCAAGGATGGCAGGGTAATATCGGTTCCTCAAGGATAAAATTCTTTTTTCCCAAGGAAATCAAAATGGATATTGAAAAGTTTGACGTAAACGGCGTAGAGGCCTATTCTTTGCAGGCATTGCCTGATAATTATTCCATTGATAAAACAGATCACGCAATTGAATGGGATTTCACAAACTGGAAGCCAGCGCCTGCGTACAAGAACAATTCGTTTTCCGGAGACATTTGGGTAAATTTTATGTACCCGGATACTTTAGCTTATTGTGAAAAAACTTTTTCTTACGTCAATGTTAACCATGCCGGAAATGTTAACCTAAATTCCAGCCCGCAGGCTGTCGCAACGGATGCCGTTAAAAATGGTTATTCCGTTTTTGCGTATCTTTTGCCTATTTTGGCATTTATTATTCTTATTGGGTTACTGAAAATGCGAAGGAAGATAAATACAACAAAGAAAACAGGGAAATATTCAACCAAATGATGCAAACGGTAAAATTCCAACATTAATTCCGGTTGATTCTTAACTTCAAGATTCGTTAAAAGGGCGTCCTAATAAAACGCCTTTTTAAATTAGTAAATAAGTAAAAATACCAGCAAGGAGTGGTACTAAAGGTCGAATTTGGGCAAAAAGCTAAAGAGTTTAATTATTAACTTAAAAAACCATGAACTTAAACAAAGTAACTTTAATCGGGAATTTAACTCGAGATCCCATCGGCAGAAAACTTCCCTCTGGCCAAACCATTACTCATTTTGGCGTAGCCACCAACCATGTTTGGAAGGATTCCAAAAGCAAAGAGAGAAAAGAAAGCGTGGAATTCCATAATGCCGTCGCCTGGGGCCGATTAGGCGAAATCGTCACATCCTATCTGAAAAAAGGCGACAAGGTTTATCTGGAAGGACGGCTGCAAAATCGCCAATGGCAGGATAAAGAAGGCAACAAAAGATCAAGATCAGAAATTGTGGTCAATAACTTGATTATGCTGGGCAAAGCCAGCGCGGTGAAGGAAAAAGTAACCACCGACGCCCAAAAGCAGATGGCGCCAGAAGAAGTGAACGTGGAAGAAGTGCCAGTAGTAGAAGCGGAGTAGGTTACCTCCTCTCCTCTGGGGTTCTTGTCTTAAAGCAAAGGCAAGGGCTCCAGTAAAGAGGATCCACTAAGTTAGCGTTAGAAAACGGAAATGAATAAAACGAAAAGCGAAAAATGAAAAATTAATAATTACAGTTTAAAATTAAAAACTGACTGTCAGTTTTATTTACAATGAATAATGAAAAGTCAGATTTAAAAAGAAGAGTATATCAGTATGCACTGACCATTATAGAATTTTCAGATATTCTTGATAGAAAAGACTGTGGGGTAGAAGTTATTTCCAAACAATTACTACGTAGCACTACCAGTATCGGTGCCAATATAATTGAAGCTCAAGCAGCAAGCAGTAAAAAAGATTTTACAAACTATTCTCATCATGCTTTAAAATCTGCGAATGAAAGCAAATTCTGGCTATGCTTATTAAGGGACTCCCACCAAGCTAATAAAAACTCCGCGAATGTCTTAATTAAAGAAACGATAGAATTAGCAAACATTATCGCCTCAAGTATCTTGACTTTAAAAGGAAAAAGGAAATTTTAAGCTTTGTATTATATTTTTTCGTTTTTCACTTTTAGTTTTTCACTCTGTAAAGAAGAAACCACCTCGAAAGATTGACTTTCTAAGGTGGTTAACTTGCCGGTGTCACAGAAATGACAAACTGATTGCGGCAATTAGGATCAAATCCCTCTGCCAGAAGTTTATTTACCATTTCCCCGGCCTCACGCAGATCGCCGGAATACCAGTTGCACCAGATTGCTCTTTCAATAGTTATCGCCATTTCCGGATCAATGGTGCATTGAAAGGAATGGGAGTTCCAACTCACCGAAAGAATGGCGCCCGAGCAACCATTTTTGCCGGCAAGCAGAAGGGCGGCCTGCCGAAGCGCGGAGCGGAGATCTTTTATTAGAAGTATCCGCTGATCCGGCATTACTTCATTAGAAGCTTTCATAATTCCTCTCCTTGTATCGGAATTCTTTATCCCGTTTAGAAGCTCACTTCCAGTAAGTATTAACTCTCATGATTGATTAACGCTACCTAGGTTGGGACTTCTAACGGGATTTATTCTGCCAAGCTTCGTCTTGGCGAACGAGCAATTGTTTGGCTTTTAAAGGTTCGGCCATTAATTCCTTTACTATTTTCTCCATCCTCACTGATTGAGAGCCTTTGATTAAGAGTAAATCTCCTTCTTTAATCCGTTCTTGGAGAAAAAGACCGGCTTTTTGGGCATCGGCAAATTCAAATACCCGATCCGAAAGCATGTTGTGCTGACGAGCTGCTTCGGCAATCATTTTGCCCTTTTCCCCTACGGTTACTAAAATGTCTGCCACCCGCGCCACATACTGCCCTACTTCGGCATGTCCTTTTTCAGTATAAGAACCCAATTCCGACATATCGCCTAAAACGGCGTATTTGTGATAATCCCCTGCTAAGTTAATAGAAGCCAACACCTGCAGGGCGGCTAAGGCGGCCACTGGAGAGGAGTTGTAGGAGTCATCGATAATCATGGTATTTTTGATACCGGGGATCAGATTCATGCGGCCCGGCGGAGACTTAAACTCTTTCAGACTTTCCGCAACTTTAACCAGATTAAGATTATAAATTGTGCCAACGGCGGCCGCGGCCAGAGCGGCGTACACTTGATGTCGTCCCAATACTCCCGGTAAAAAGACCGGAACCATGTTGCCGCCGTAGTTGATTTTAAAACTGATTCCGGAAATGGGCTGGTTATTTTCTATTTTCAACCGATCAGAGACAACCAGCTCACTGGCCCAGATATCGGCTTCTTTAGCAAATCCAAAAGAGATTACTTTTGCTTTAGTCTTTGCTGCTAGCGGATAAACGTAGTGATCATCCCGATTCAAAATGGCGAATCCTTCGGGAGCCAGGTGCTTAATAATTTCTCCTTTCTCTTTTACCAGATTTTCTACTTTGCCGAAAAATTCCAGATGCACCGGGCCAGCCGAGCCAATAGCGGTAATTACTCCTATCTGGCAGGGAGACATTTTTATCAAATAGGAAATATCACCTGGTCGATCGGCTCCCATTTCAATTACCAGAATTTTAGGATACTGGCGATTTTTAAAAAGAATCAACCCCATTGCTTTAAGAAAAATTAGCATCCAGCTGAAGATATTTTTATTGCCCGATTCGGAACCAATAATAGTTAGAGGAACGCCAATTTCGTTATTATAGTTCTTAATATTTTTCCTAACCGCAAACCTGCTTTTTAATACGGTGTAAATCGCTTCTTCAGTGGATGTTTTTCCGACACTGCCGGTAATGCCAATAATATCGGGACGGTACTTTCTTAAGATACCCCTGGCTAGTAACTTTAGAATTTTCTCTAGCAATTTTTTCATAAAGTTAGGAAATTAGGAGGTTAAGGATTTTTCATGGTTTCATTGTTTCCTGGTTTTTAACCCCCTCTTCATCCCTCCCTTGATAAGGGAGGGATGAAGAGGGGGTAGAAAGTCTTTATCGCTAATATTTAATCTTTTACTTCTCACCTTTCACTCCCCATATCCCATCATCATTCTTCCACATTGTCCGGCGGAATCTGGTAATAATCCAGCAGAAATTTGCCAATTTCGCCAAATAACGGCACCGCCGAACCTTCGGCCCAAGAAACATCTTTAGGATCATTGATTTTAGTTAAAACCACAAAAGCCGGATCGTCAACCGGTGCAAATCCTACGAAGGTATCGTTATGCCGGCCGGATTCATAGCCCACCCCGTCTTTTCTAGCTACTTGGGCAGTGCCGGTTTTGCCGGCAATAAAATATCCTGGGACTTGAGCACCTTTGGCATGCCCTTTATTTACTACACTGACCAGCATCGCGCTTAATGTTCGAGCCGTCTCGGCAGAGATAACCTGCCGGACCATCTCCGGTTCACTCTTCACTTCAAACCCATTCTGCTTTACCACTTTATCAACAAGGTATGGTTTCATTAATTTTCCTCCATTGGCAATGGCACTGTAGGCCGTTATTAACTGTAAAGGAGTAATGGCAATGCCCTGCCCGTACGAGGCGGTGGCAGAATAGATGTCTTTGTTCAAACTAAGAGAACTGATATCACCCGGATTTTCCCCTTCTAATTGAATGCCGGTCTTTGTTCCAAAGCCGAATCTTTGAACATAATCGTAAAAGGATTCATTGCCAAGCTGCTGTACGGCAAAAATCGCGCCGGTATTTAGGGAATTTTCCAGAACTTCCGTCATGGTTCGAGTACCGTAGGCCTTACCATCAAAATTGCGGATGGTGTAGCTACCAATTTTAACCTGCCCTTCGTCATCGTAGGTGGTATTCGGGCCGACCTTTCCCGTATCTAAGGCGGCCGCCATGGTAACAGATTTAAAAACAGAACCCGGCTCGTACTGATCGGATACCGCTGAATTGATAAATACGCTAATGTCTTCTGTTTGAGAATAATTATTAGGGTCAAAGGTGGGCGCATTGCACATGGTAATAATGGCGCCGGTTTTAGGATTCATTATGATTACCGTTCCCTCGGAAGCGCCGTGCCTTTGAACCGCCTCCGCCAGCTTTTCGCAGGCATAAAACTGGATCGAGTAATCCAAAGTAAGCACCAAATCATCACCGTCTTGAGCCTCCTCTAATAATTTATTGCCAATGGTTATCCAGCGCCCGGCCGCATCTTGTTCCACTTTCAAAAATCCCTGCTGGCCGGCCAGCTCTTCGTTAAAATATCCCTCCAGTCCGTACTGCCCGACACGCTGGTCGTCTTGGTATCCCACAAATCCCAGCACATGGCTAAATGATTCTCCTTCCGGGTAAAACCGGCTCATCTCTTCCGTTGCGTCCAAGCCGGGAAGATTTAAAGCTTTAATCGCTTCCCACTTTTCATCGGTAACATTGTGTTTTAGAGGTTCATAGACATCATCCTTTTTGGAAAGCCGGGGCAAAATGTCTTCAACGGAAAGGTCGAGATAAGGAGCAATCGCTTCTGCCACTTTTTCGGGATCCTCAATCTGCGTAGGAATAGCGTAGACCAAATTCAAGTCAATGTTGGTAGTAATGGTATTGATTTTGTCAGACCAGTGATCCTGCGCAAAAATTTCTCCTCTTTCAGGAAAAAGTTTTTGGTAGATAGCGTGCTGACCCTCGGCCAAAGCCTCATAAAAGCTATGCTGTAAAACCTGCAAAGAAAAAAGACGGGCAACAATCAAAATGATAAAAATAATAAAAACGCTCGCTAAAAAATTGATCCGCCCAAACTGACCTTTATTTTTAGAGGCAGAGGAGAATTTAGAATATTTTTTTCTCTGCTTCGATTTCTTGAGATATTTAGCATTCATAAGACTCAGAATAAAGAAAGTCCCTGAAATGGCGGGACTTTTTCAAAACTTTTTTCTATTATTTCTTTATTCACCTAAAGCCACTGAGGAAGGTGGTAAAGTAAGATAATCAACTTTACTAACGCTGACAAGATTCATCTCTTCCGTAGCCGCCTTGATAGTTTTTAAAGACTGAAGTTTGGCGGCTTCTAATTCCAGTTTTTTGCTCTCTTTTTGTAATTCTTCTACTTTTTTGTTAAGCTCTTTTATTTCAAAACCGCCGGTTGATACCTGGTTGGTTTGAATTAAGTAGACCAACCCCACCATGATAATCAGGCCGAAAATAACTATTCTGATGCTGATTGCTCCCACCTTAAATTTTTTCCAAATGGTTTCTTTTTGAAATTTTTGTCGTTCTTGATTGACGGTATAGCGAGTGAATTTGGTCATAATTTTTATCTTGAGTTCCCTTATCCCGCAGACGCAGGATTCGGGATAAGCAATTGAGTTAACTTAATTGCTTAATTTTTCCGCAGCGCGGAGCTTGGCGCTCCGCGCGCGGTAGTTTTGTTTTATTTCTTCCCGGGAGGGTTTTATTACTTTTTTTGTTAAAATTCGCAACTGTTTTTGGTGCCCACAACGGCAAACTGGAAATTCGGGCGGGCAAAGGCAGTCTTTGGCCTCTCGCTGAAAAAACTGTTTTACGATTCGATCTTCTAATGAATGAAAGGATATTGCTGCTAATCTTCCTTTGGGCTGCAAAAGTTCTAGTGCTTGAGGAAGTACTTTCCTAAGATTATCCAATTCTCCATTGACGGCGATTCGTAAGGCTTGAAAAATTTTGGTAGCCGGATGGATTTTATGTGGTTTCGGCTTGTTCTGGTAAACTGATTCAATTATCTCAACGAGCTGTTTAGTATTATGAAATTTCTCTTTTTTTCTCGCAGTCGTTATTTCCTTAGCAATTTCCTGACTGTATCTTTCTTCTCCGAAATCCTGAAAGATTTTTTTTATTTTTCCTTCCGGCCATTCATTGAGAATTACCGCGGCCGTCAGATTATTGACCGTCGGCCCAAAGCGCATGTCTAATAACCCAGCAGTCTGGAAAGAAAATCCTCTACTTTCTGACCCGAGCTGATATGAAGATATACCAAGGTCAAGTAAAAAACCATTAAATTTATGAATCTCTGATTTTCCATAGATGATTTCTTTTATTTCCGTAAAGTTTGCCTGGAACAATTTGACCCGTTCTTTAAACTTCTCGAGTCTTTGTTCCGCGATTACCAGCGCTTGGGGATCAAGATCGAATCCTAATAAAATTCCTTGGGGTGCCGTTAGTTCTAAAATCCTTTCGGCATGTCCTCCGCCCCCCACCGTGGCATCAATAAAATTCTGGTTCGGACGGGGTGCTAAGTATTGAATGACTTCGTTAAGAAGAACAGGCAGATGGAGAGGATTTTTTTCAACCGGACGCTCTCCTTTAATATTCATTTCAATTAAACATCCAATTCACCCAGTTTTTCTGCGATGTCGCCGGAACTCTTTTCAGTGCTTTGTTTGTATTTCTCCCAATCTTCCTCATCCCAGATTTCTAAACGGTTGTAAAGACCAGCCACCACCACGTTCTTTTTCATTCCCGCGTACTTCCTTAAATAGTCGGGAACAATCACCCGGCCCTGCTTATCCAGTTCAACATCCATTGCGCCGGCCAGCATTAGCCGAGAAAAAGCTCTGGTATTGGCTTTGCTAATCGGCAACTTAGAAAGTTTATCAGCCAGTTTCTGCCATTCCTCAATAGAATAAAGAAAAAGGCAGTTGTCTAATCCTCTGGTGACAACGGCTCCCTTGGCCAGATCGGTTCTAAATTTAATAGGAATGGCCAACCTTCCTTTTTCATCAATGGTATGACGATATTCTCCGATAAACATCTTTTTGTGATTGATTTAGGAAAAATTACTAATTTTATAGTAGATTAAAACTATACTTCGTTCACAAAAGCCTTTTTTTATTTTATTTTTGTTGAACTCTATTTTGCTATTCCGATGGCAGTTATCCACAGATTCACTGACTTATCCCCACCTTTATCCACTTTTCACCATATATTTCCATTTTACACCACTTTTAATCTTTGGTCAACCACTCTTCTCCACCAGAACACAAGGAAAGGCAAATTACAAGGACTCAGTTCAACCTATTAAAGGCAATTGCGCTCGCCTTTCTGGGCATTGACTGCTTCACGACCTAGGAAAAAAAGAGATAGGCATTTTGCTATAGCCTATCTTTGCTCTGATTTGAAGCGATTGGAGGGATAGATCATAAGTGCTGAATCATAGTTCAGATACCCTCTTTCGCTCCATTCTTTTATCCCTTAAATGTATAACTGATGAAGGCGCGAATACGTATTCGCGCCTTCTATTGTTATTTCTTCTTCGATTTGGTTATATTTGGAGTTCTACCGTAAAACGGTTCTAATATTTTGAACCCTCGTGCTTTTTTGAATTTGGATCTGAATCTTTCTACCATTTCCTTAGTTGTTTTAAATTTATTCTGTTTTAAGCCTGCAGTTTTAATATTCAAAGCATAACCCAGAGTATTGGCGGCCACCACTCCCATCCGTAAAGCAGTGAAAGGGCCCGGCCCTAATACCACTCCAATCCCCTTAAGTGCTTTAAGGGATACCTTTTTCTTTTTTAAGAATAGATCAATTTCTTTTAAAAGTTCTTCCGATTGATGAAATTCGGATGAGAAACTATGGGAATAAAAAAGACCACCCCCGTCTAAGACGATTGTGGTCTGGTTTTGTACTGAAGTGTTGATGATTATATTCATACGGTTTCGGGTATCGACATGCCTTGCTGAAAAGAAACAACTTGGTTGCGCTCCAGTTTGGCATTATAGAGCGCGACATCTGCTTGGAAAGTTAACTCTTCTGGTGGAATTATATCACCTTGTTTTCCTGGAGTGAAATTTGCCACTCCCACTGATACTGTAACGGCGATCCGGCCGTTGTTCAGAAGAGTAATTCCCTTTTTTTCTACCGCTTGCCGGATTCTTTCCGCGACTTTGATTCCTTTTTCCCAAGAAGTGTTCGGCAGAATGAACCCGAATTCTTCACCGCCGGCGCGGGCAAGAATATCAGAACCGCGGGAAAGACAGCTGCCAAGCACCTTGGCTACTTCGGTCAGTACGACATCCCCATTGGGGTGTCCGTGCTGATCATTGACCCGCGTTTTGAAATAGTCAATATCTACGAAGATCAAGCACAGCGGCTGCATAAAACGGCTAGTGTTGGCTAAAGTGATCCGGAGCTGCTCTCCGAAGAAACGCTTGTTGTACAAGCCAGTCAATCCATCGCGGATTCCCAGCTCGATCAGCCCCTTTATTTCCAGCATCGACTGGTAGCGTATCTCTACGCCCATCAGGGAATTAAGAAATATCTTGGCTAAATAGGGCGGCAAACCCTCGATCATGCCTTCGCGGATCAGATGTTCAAATTCCTGGACCGCTCGAGTCATTTGAGAAAGACTTACAAAACCTTCAGTTTCATCCTTCGTCTTCGCGTTCATCTTACTTCCCTCCCTTTTCGTATATTTTTACGGTGTTTTAGTCGTTTTCAGTCAAAGAACAATGTAAATGTCCATACTACATCATTATTCGTATTTTGTCAATCCCGTTAGAGAATTTATCTAAGGGAATGATACTGTACAGTTAACAGTCAAGGGTAACACTTTCTAGCTTTTCATGAGGAGTAATTCCGCCTAAA
>PEXU01000018.1 GCA_002774635.1 Candidatus Kerfeldbacteria bacterium CG08_land_8_20_14_0_20_40_16
TTGCATTAGATAGGTTTGGTTAATAGTTAACAGGTGTTACCCCTAACTATACCAAGTGTCACCCCTAGGTGTTAACTGTACACTAATTTGACTATATTCTAGAGATCCCCTATTTTATTCGGGGTGAGATTGTTGAATTATTCAACAATCTCATTTTTCTTGCTCTTTTTGAGAACTTTCTTGGCTCGTATCATCTGTCTCCTCTGTGGGAACTTCTTCCCCCTCTGCTGCTTCAGCGCCTTCCACTTTAGCTTCTTCAGCTGCTGCCGGCGTCTCTTCCAAGGATTTAAGCTCTTCTTCTGACCTAGGAGCTTCAACTAAAAAGACGGCTTCATCCGGTTTGTCCATAACGGTGATTCCTTCTGGAATATTTAGATCTTGAACGTGAATGCTTTCCTCAAATGTTTTGATTTGAGAAATATCAACTTCTACCTCATGAATCAGCTTATCGGGCAGACACTCAATTTTAATCTTATCTAGATTTTTAACTGGAATTCCTCCTAATTCTTTTATCGCTGGCGTCTCTCCAATAAATTTGAGCGGGATCTCAGCGGTAATTTTCTCAGTCATCTTTACCTGATAAAAATCAACATGGATGTACCTATCCTCTAAGGGACTAAATTGCAAATCCTGAATAAGAACTTTAACCGGCTCTTTGTCATCGATCTGTAAATCAATCAAAGTGCTTGCTCCTGCCTTTTCGTATATTTTTTGGAATAATAAATAATTAATCTCGATAGGTTGAGATTTTCTGCCATGTCCGTAGATAACGGCCGGAATCTTATTCTGTCTTCGGAGATATTTGTTTTTTTTACCAAAGATTGAACGGCTCTTTGCCTTAATAATCAGACTTTCCATTAAACTTCCTTCTTTCTTTATGTTATTAAGAATTAAGAATAGATTTTAAGACCAGATCTTTTTGAAGCGCTTCGTGAAAATCTAAAACATCATCTAAGTTAAGATCATCTGCATCTTTAAATTTTAGAACATCATCACTGGTCAAATCAGTGATCAGACCGACTGAACTGACCCCAATTCCTCCGGTTAAAATTAGAGCCACGATAGAGCTATTACAGCGCCGGCATTCAATATGAATCAAATGAGCATCCTCTCGCTCTTCTAATATTTTAGCGGCCAAGGGGTTATATTGGGTATTACAGAGAGGACAGTAAGATATCAGCTTTAAGCCCTCTCCTTGAAGATAAGGATATTTTTTTGCTTGCATATGATTCAAAGAATGATATTTCTAATTTCTACAGCACTATTATATCACAGAATTAGCCAAAACGTCAATCTAATGTCTTAAAACCTATTGAATCCTTATTAATTAGATAAACTAAGGAATTCTATTTGGTTAAATCTGGCAGTCCAAGCGGAGTCGAATCGCTATTTTCAGAATGACCTGCCTGCCGAAATGTAGATTGGTACCGTCATCGGGATTTGAACCCGAGTTCCATGGCTGAGAACCATGTGTCCTAGGCCTCTAGACGATGACGGCATGCAGGCCCGATCAAATTTCTCGAAATTTGGGCGGGCAGGCGGGGAACCATGTGTCCTGGACCGGACTAGACTAAGGCTCCATACAACTAATACAATTTTCAATTTTCAATTTCTAATTTTCATTTTTTGAAAATTGTTAAATGAAAACTGAAAATTATTGAACCTATAACCTAAAACCAGAAGATACCATTATATCTTATCTCTTTTCTCAATGACAAGTCTATTTTCCTTTTTTCCCCAACTTCTCCGCTAATTCGACTAAACGGCAAGCATAGCCCCATTCATTATCATACCAAGCAATTACTTTTAGTAAATCCTTATCCACTACTTTAGTAAGGCTTAAATCAACTATCGTTGAATGATTGTTTTTGATAAAGTCAGAGGATACCAAGGGTTCTTCGGTGACGGCTAAAATGCCTTTATACCTTGAGTTTTTGGCCGCCTTTTTAAATTCTTTATTCACTTCTTCTTCAGTTACTTCCTTATTTAGGAGGACGGTTAAATCGGAAAGGGAAACATCAATAGTGGGTACTCGAACTGCCATCCCATCAAATTTTCCCTTTAAATCCGGAATGGTTTCACCGGTTGCCTTGGCTGCTCCGGTAGAAGTAGGAACAATGTTTTGAGCGGCCGCCCTTGCTCTTCTTAAATCTTTATGAGGACCATCAATCAAGTTTTGGTCTGCGGTATAAGAATGAATGGTGGTCAGCATCGCTTTTTTTACCCCAAAAGCCTCATTTAACACTTTCATCACCGGCGCTACAGAATTGGTGGTACAGGACGCATTAGAAACTATTTTATCCTTTTGAGAATCAAATTCTTCGTCATTTACTCCGATAACAAAACTATTCACTCCTTCTCCTTTAGCCGGAGCGGATAAAATAACCTGTTTAGCGCCAGCTTTTAAATGCAGCTCGGCGTCTTCTACTTTTCTAAATTTACCGGTGCATTCCAATACAACATCAACACCTAAATCTTTCCAAGGTAGTTTTTCGGGTTCTTTTTCCTCCCAAACTCGAAAAAGGTTTCCATCAACCTTGATCCCCTCTTCTGTGCCTTTTATTTCTTTAGGATAAGTGCCGTACACCGTATCATACTTTAAAAGATGCGCTAAGGTTTCATTGTCAGTCAAATCATTTAAAGCAACAATCTCTATATCTTCCCGTTCTAGGGCGATTTTGAAAGCGGCGCGGCCGATACGGCCAAAGCCATTGATCGCTAGTTTAATCATGGTTTAATTGTTAATTCTTAATTAACCAAATTAACTTAAAACTTTATTTCTTCCCCACGCTGCCAAAAAGCTTCAGTTTTCGTTCCACTACTTTCTGAACGGCTTCGATACCGGGGGTAAGCAATTCTCTGACATCAGTAATATTAGGATTTTTTTTAGCCGCTTCCTTTATGGCATTGGAAAAAGCTACTTTAATAGCAGTCCCAATATTTATTTTATTAATTCCCATTTTGATCGCCTTTTTTATCTGATTATCAGGCACCCCTGATGCTCCATGTAACACTAGAGGAATATCGGTTTTTTTCCTAACTTCGGCCAATAAATCAAAATGGATTCTTTCATTTTTGAATATACCGTGGGCCGTCCCAATTGCTACTGCTAAGGAATCCACATTGGTTTTTTTCACAAACTGTTCCACCTGATCAGGATCAACTAATGGTAGTTCCTCGCTTTTGGCGCCAATATCCCCATGCCCCCCGGGAATGGCCCCTAATTCCCCCTGAACCCAGATACTTTTACTATGGGCGTATTCTACCACTTCACGGGTCAAAGACACGTTCTCGTCAAAAGGAAGCAATGAGGCATCGATATGCACAGACGAAAAGCCAGCGGCAATGCATTCCGCTACAGATTTAAAGCTCTTTCCATGATCAAGATGCAATGCCACCGGAACAGAAACCGCTTCGTTCTTGGCAATCGTAGAAACAATATGGGTAATGGGCTTTAATCCGGCATAATCAATGGTTGATTCTGAAACCTGCATCACAATCGGAGAACCAAGCGCTACGGCTGCCCGAGCTACTCCCAAAGCTGTCTCTAAATTATAAATATTAAAAGCCCCTAAGGCGTAACCTTCTTTTTGGGCTTTTTTAATTAAATAAGGGGCATCAGTTAGCATTAGACGTTAATCGATTAATAATTCCTAAAAATATTTCCGGTTTAAGACTGGAACCACCCACCAGCACACCCTTGATTAATTCTTGATCAACAAACTGATTCACATTCTGGTCATCCACGCTTCCTCCGTACAGTATTTGAATCTTCTTCTCAACCACTTCGTGAGAATAGATATCCCGCAGGGTATATTTAATGAGCGTGGCAACGGATTGAGCTTCTTCCGGGTCAATCGCCTCTCCGCGGCCAATCACCCAAACTGGTTCATAGGCAATCACCAGTCTGCTGAATTTATCAACTCCCTTTAGAGCAGAGGTTACTTCTCTCATAATAACAAAGTCTTTTTGCCCTCCCTCTCGCTCCTCATATTTTTCACCCACGCAAATAACCGGCACAATATCGTAAGCGAGGGCCAGTTTGACCTTTTTATTTATCTCACTATCCGTCTCCCTCAGATTAATCCTTCTTTCAGAATGACCAATAATTGACCAGCTGCAGCCTACTTCTTTTAACATCTTAGCTGAGACCTCCCCGGTGTAGGAACCGCTCTCCTGCCAAAAAAAATTTTGAGCACCTAAAGCAATGCTGCTTTGGACAGTTACCCTTGCTACTTTTTCCAATGCCGGAAAAGAAGGGCAAAGAACAATTTCGGCTGACACTCCTTGGGATGGTAAACCGGCCACTATTTTTTTAGCCACCATTTCTGACTCGTGAGGAGTTAGGTTCATTTTCCAGTTGCCGATGATGATAGGAAAATCCATAGTTTTGGTTTATTAATTAGAAAAATGAAAAAATTCCTAAGCTGGCCAATGTTACGATTACTCCCGCCACCAACACCCCTAAGGTAATGGAAGGAAATGATTTTTTAAAGGGGATACCAAATAGATAGGCAGCCACACAACCGGTCCAACCACCAGTAACAGGCAAGGGAATAGCTACAAAAATAGCCAGTGTAACCAGACCCCATTTTTCATATTTAGAGCTGAATTTTCTTCTAGTTCTCGCAAACAGCCAGCTAAAAAACTTTTCAAAAAACTTAAAGTGCCGAGAAAGCCAGTTCGATACCGGATCCAAGAATAACAAGATAAAAACAAGCGGAAAGATGTTCCCCAAAACACTGTAGATGTAACTAGAAACAACTGGCAAATTATAAACTCCCAAAGCAAGAGGGATCGAAGCTCTTAACTCAGCAATGGGTAGGGTAGCAATTAGAAAGGTGGCTAGTTGAGGGGGAAAACTCTTAAAAATTTCAACGTAATCTATATTCAGCATAATATATTAGTTGCGTTTTGTAAATTTGTAAAAAAGCAAGGTTTGCCTGCCCGCCGAACTGGCAAGGCAGGCGGGGAAAATTGGGGATTGAAACATTGAAAATTGTTTAGAAATTAGATATTAGGATTTAGGATTTCTATCACTGCCATTGATAATTATTGAACGCCCAAAAAACCAGAGATTTTACCTCTTGAAAACGGGTATCGCTTGACTCACTACCGAGTACCGCCGCTATTACCTCATGACCAGATTCATTTTTAGCTTGAACGATCAAACAGTAGCCGGCTTCATAAGTAAAACCTGTTTTAGTACCTGTTAAATTCAGATAACTCCCTAATAATTCATCCGGCGAGGTAACTTTATGAAACTCCTTGTTGCCTTCCGTAACAAAACTATATTCCTTTAAGGTAGTGGCTTCTTTTATTTTAGGATTATTAAAGGTCGCTTTTGCTAATTCCACCAAATCTCTAGCGGTAGATACATTTTGATCACTTAATCCAGTGGGCTCAACAAAGAAGGTATGGTTCATTCCCAATTTTTGTGCCTTCTGGTTCATCTTGGCCACAAATTCTTCTCCGGTCAAGCCTGTGGCATGGACTAAGGCTTGAGTAGCATTGTTAGCGGAACCAACCAGGCTAGAATAGAATAAATCCTCCAATTTTATCTTTTCGTTGTCTTTGACAAATAGCCGTGCTCCTTCCAAATTATTTTCACCACTGCCGATCTGTCCGATCTGTTCAAAACCAGGATTGTTTTCTAAAAAAACCAAAGCGGTCATTAATTTGGTAATACTAGCAAGGGGAAGCTGTTTTTCTGGCTCTTTTTGAAAAAGAATGGCTCCACTTTGCTGATCAGCGATAATGGCTGCCTTTGCGGTAGTGTGCACTCCTAAACTATCTGATACCTTGACAGGAGTAATAGCTTTTTTGCAGGGGCAGGTTGACTTTTGATTTACCTGCAAGCTTAACACTTCATTCTGATTAAAAGAAGCTTCTAGATTAACAACGTTTTTTGATACCAGCGGCGCTGAAAATTGAGCTAAGAAAACTAAACTGATTAAAAAATAATACAACATCAGACTTTAAACTTTAGCTGTTTCACTTTTTAATTTATCTTCTCTTAGTAACTCATCTAAATTATGATCTTTGCTTAATTTCTCAAAATCGGGCAATTCTTTTACATCGTTAATTCCTAAATATCGCATAAAATCAAAAGTGATTCGGTAATAAGTCAGACTATCCTGTTTATTTTCTTCCAATTCAATCAACCCCCTGATCAGCAGGTTTCTGATAATCAGACTGCAGTTGACGCCTCGAATCGTTTCTAACTCTCCTTTCGTAACCGGGCCACGGTAAGCAATGATACTTAAGGCTTCTAAAGAAGGTCTGGTCAATTCGCCGGTCAATTCATCTTTTAGAAATTTTCTAACTACTTTGGCATTTTGGGGGCTGGATATTAATTCATACTTGTTTCCATGACGCATTAATTTTATTCCCTTTCCTCTTTGATCATACCATTCGGTCAGCTCTTTTAGGGCTTCGGCTACTTCTTTTTTGTCTTGATTCACTATTTCAGCGATTTTGTTCAAAGTTAGTGGACGGGAAGCAATAAACAAAATGCTTTCAATTTCGGAAGAGAGAGACATAGTAAAACTCCTTAGTTAGTTATTAATTATGGATTCTTGGGATGATTTTTCAATACAAATATCGTCAAAAATATTCTTTTGTAACACTTGAACCGATTGATTTTTTACCAGTTCCAAAATTGCCAAAAAGGTCACAATAATTTCCGTTTTGCTTTCTGCCTTGGATAACAAGGCGCCAAAACTTAAACTGGATTTTTTAAGAATTATTTCTCTAATCTCATTGATTTTTTCCTGAATCGATACGGTTTTTTTAATCATCTCCTGCGGGAGTTTGAGAATTGGTTCAATGTTACCCAGCACTCCTTGAAAAAGCATCTTTAAATTTAAAGCAGTTATGCTCTTAGGAGGGTTAAAGATTGGCTCCATGTCCCTTATTCTTTTGTTCTCCCGAAAATAGGCAAATTTCTTTCTGCTAATGGTTTTTTGAATGACCTTCGAAGCCTCCAAAAAGATGCGGTAAATTTTCAGCTGTTGTTCTAAATCTCCCTCCTCCTCTTCCAGCTCTAGGGTAGGCAGTAGAATCTTTGATTTAATCAGCAGTAGTTTTGCCGCTACCACTAAAAAATCAGCTAACTCCCCCATGGGCAGATCCTGGACCTGCTCTAAGTAGTTAAGATACTGCTCTGTTACCTTAGCTAAAGAAACCTCGCTGATATCAAGCTCTTCTTCTTCGATTAGCTTCAGAAGAAGATCCAACGGTCCTTCAAACTTGTCTAGTTTAAACTGGTACATTAAAAGGATAATTTAAAGTAGGCGAAGTAACGATTACTTTCCTACGACTTTGAAATATTATTTTCTCTTTTTAGGACTAGCACCGCAACCACAGCCTGACTTGCGGACTGTTACTTTCCTCTTCTTAGCCATTTTTGGTTTAGGCTTACTGATCACTTCTGAAGTAAACTTTTTACCAATACTGGCCTTGGTAGGATTTTCTAATTTCAAAAAGTCTTTTATTTTTAAATGTAGTGATTCGGTAAAGCTGCCCGCGCCCATGATGACTTTTTGAGTCTTCGCTAGAGCCTGGTCAATCACTACCCCGACTTTATGAATAGTACCGAAAGGAGTAATGGCCCCCGGTTTGACCTTAAAAATCTTTGCCATTACATTTTCTTTGGCAATCTCGATTTTTTTGGCCTGGAGTATCTTTTTCAGCTTGCCTAAATCTAGCCGGTAATGGGCCGGAACCACTATTAAATAATAACTCTGGTCAGCCTTAACCACTAGAGTTTTAGCAATTTCGCTTAATTTTTTCTTAAGCGTATTAGCCAAATCATAGGCGGTATAGACCGTTTTGTGTTTTAATATTTCGTATTTGATTTTATTTTTATCTAGATGATCCAGGATTTTTTTGGAAATAGGCATGGTGATAAAAGTTAATTTTTATTCTCTTCTTGCTGCGCGATATCAATCTCCAGTTCAATTCCCTTACTTGCTCCCGCTATCCAATTATAGATTACCGCAAAAAGCAGGCCAAATATCAAACCTACGATATAGGCAATGACTATTATCGCTAATATCCAGAAAAGCATCATTACTTCAAATCCGGAATATCCAAAACCGACAAAAAAAACGACAATGATATAAGGAATGCTGCCTAATGCGCTTAGAATTGCAGCAGCGATGCTGGTTATCCTGGCAAAAGAAAGAGGTTTAATTTCTCTTATTTCATATTTCATAATTGTCTAGTTAATGCTTAGACCTCGGCGCCGTGATGGATCCTCTTCTGTACAAACACGGCCAAACCAGTAAAAATAACAACCAGCACGCCTAAAATAATGTATATCGCGCTATTGGGAAACTGATTACTGATGAAGATGGCAAGCTCCCCTAACAGATGAAGAAGCATCCAAAAGGCAAAAGTAAGATAGGCATACATAACAACGTAGAGTTGAGGATATTTCTTCTTAACCACGAACAGGTAGTGGAACAAAAAAGTCAACAGAAAAATAGGAATAATAAAGGCCGAGTGAATCGACAATTTATAGATTAAGTATTCCCCTTTTTTGGTAGTGGGATAATAGATGCTGGTATCCGATAACCCCGAACTTTCGCTTGATAATCCCAAACTAGAAGCAGATCGAAAAATGCTATAATCGCTTTGGCTAGTAACGCTTTTTTCCACAATTGGGTTAGACACCCGGTTTAAATCAAATACTATTCTTTCACCTAAAAGAATCAGTACAATCGCCAGAATAATGGTGAATAGCACCCCCATTATAGATACTTTCTTCTTTTTAGAAGTATTCCCAGGTGTCTCTGGCCTCGGCTTAGCCGTTGATTGTAAAATATCCTCAGTCATTTTGACCTCCTTTATTTAAGGATTAGTTATTTTTTAAAACCGTATTGCCAAATAAGAATGATGGCTATCCCTAATGTTAAAGCACCACTAATAATCATCAGGATAATAAAAAATATTTCTTTATTAGAAGATTCTTCTTCTTTCCATGAATTAACCGGATTATTATCCTCGGCATTCTGTAAGAATAAATCTTCACTCATTTCCGAATAACTCATGGTCCGGCTTAATTTGGTCAAGAAGTATTTATCACTGCTTGGTTCGATCCAAGGACTACCTTGATCATTCTGCGCCCATTCTTCAATTATTTCCTTTTCCACCCAACCAGCCCAATCAGTGGTGAAATTAGACAGAGTTTTTTTATGATCAGCAAGAACATATAAGGCGACAGTAACATTGGATGGTTTGGGGGAAACAATTATTTTTTGCTCTGGTGATAAATTGACATTGGTCGGTAATTGGGAATTAGTTAAATCCGTATTTGTATTGTTTATAGCAGTACCACTATAACATTTGTAAGTCTGAATCTCGGCCGCATTGTTGCCAGTATTACCTCTGCCTCTGAATCCTTCTATGTATTCAATGTCATCCATTATCACCTCCGTGGTATCTGGATACCATTTTCGGCAATAAGCCAATTTATTTATCTCTGCTCCAGAAACACCGTCAGGATCAGTAACCCATAAACCATTCTCAACATGTTGATTTACCTTTCCTTGCCAGAGGGCAATCTCTTGCTTGGCGGTAGTTATTGACTGTCCATTTTTTGATTGTATATTTAATTGACTAATCTGCTCTCTGTCTTTATCGATCTCTGGCCAGTTTGTTGTCATTAGATAATGGACATATTCGCTGAAGTCATTATTACTAGTAATAATGTTTTTAGCTACAAATGGCGATTTATTTATCTCATCTAATACTTGATTATATTTTTCTTGAGAGATATAAGGTGTTGCCGAAGCGACACTTTTTGAATATTCATTACGATGTAATAAATCAGATGTTAGGGTGGCTTGGAAGGTTAGAAAAAAATCAAATAATGTTGAGTAATCTTGAGCCCAATTATTAAGAGAGTTACTGATTATATTTTTAGATAGATATTTCTGGACTGTATCATATTTATTTATATAATAATTAAATTCATCATTATTCTTTTCCTCTTCAAAATAGTAATCAACCGAAGAAATTTTTAAAGGATAAACTATATTCTCTGTTTCAAAAGAAATAGCCACTGGTATAGCATGGCCGGTGCGTAATTGTTGAGAAACATCTGACCACCCTAAGCTTTTGGGATTAATCTTCATGGCTACGAAATACCAATTATTCTGGATATAACTATCTAAAATGTAACTGGCGGAAGAAGGAAAATTATAACCGTTGTCGTTAAGCCATTTAGTCAAAGAATCCTTGTCAGTAGAAGAAAGGGTGGTAACATCATAATATTCAATCTGTTTGGTTTCAATCACAGTTACTGCCTCTTTTTCAATATCTCCGGCTGCGCCTAAGCCTAAACCAAGAGGATTGGGTGAAGTTTGGGTATAAGTCGTTAATTCCTGAAGGGAAGTAAATAACTGATCAGAGCCTTTTTGGACAGTAGGTTTAGAAGGCACCGGCACTACCCACCCAAAATCATTGGCATCGCCTTTGAAAGTAATGGACAATACCAAAGTTTCTATCCCTTTATCATAGAAAATAACGGCTTTTTGATCAGTTTCTTGTATCCAATAATCTGGTGGCGGTACAATCATGCCGTCAGCCAAAAGCGC
>PEXU01000023.1 GCA_002774635.1 Candidatus Kerfeldbacteria bacterium CG08_land_8_20_14_0_20_40_16
AAAGAATCATCCACGATCTTTTAAACGCTACGGAACTGGAAGGTAAGAAAATGCATTTGGAACTACAGAAAGTGAATTTCGAGGGTTTAGTGCAGGATTCAGTAAACGGGTTAAAACCCCTGGCAGACAAGCAAGGCATTCAGTTGAAATTTAATAAGCCAAAAATAAAACTTCCTAAAATTACTGTGGATCCTCTTAAATTCAAAGAAGCAGTAAATAATATTATTGACAACGCTATTCATTACACTCCTAAAGGTAGCGTGAACGTTAATATAGAAAAACAGGGCTCCGAAATTAAAATAATGGTTAGTGACACCGGTATTGGAATGAGCAAGAGCGATCTTAAGAACATATTTAGCAAGTTTGTCCGCGGAGAAGGGGTTCTCCAAATTCATCCCAACGGTTCAGGCTTGGGATTATTTATTTCTAAAAAAATAATTGAAGAGATAGGTGGGTCGATTGCGGCGGAAAGCCCCGGCAAAGGCCAGGGAAGCACTTTCACGATTACTATGCCTCTTAAATAGAAAAAAGCGGAAGTTGCCATCTGACCCCTATTCTGGTATGATAGTATCTGACTGAAACCGTTTTATTTTAACCAAAAAATAAAATGGATAAGCAAAAAGTATTGCTAGTAGAAGACGAGCCTAGCCTTACCGCCATGTACCAGGCTGTTTTTAGGGAAACTCCCTACGAGTTGCTGGCAACCAAAGACGCCAAAAGCGGGTCTGAATTGGCAGAAAAGGAGTTACCCAAACTTATTTTGCTGGATATTATCATCCCGCGGGAAGACGGCAAAGTGGTGGAGTTCAACAAAAGGGTCGGGTTTGAATTATTAGCTAAACTTAAGAAAAATCCTAAAACCAAGAACATTCCGGTGATAGTTTTAACCAATTTAGATAGCCCGGAAGATCGCGCTAAAGCAAAAAAACTGGGATCAGAAGAATATTTGATTAAGGCGAACTTTTTGCCGAAAGAAGTGGTCGATCAGGTAAGTAAAATTCTTAAAAAGAAATAGCGGGTAAGGGAAGATCAGGCGGGTGTAGTTCAGCGGTAGAATGTCTGCTTCCCAAGCAGAAGATCGCCGGTTCAAATCCGGTCACCCGCTCCAGGGGTGCTTGTTTACTCATATTCAGAATAATAAGTAAAAAATAAATATAGAATGATAGTAGCGAGAACAAAAACAATCAACGAAGTCACTTTTTCAAATAGTTTTATTAAGCCAGCGCTGTCGAAAGGGACAGTTTTTTAGATTACCGCGGATGATTAAGTTAAAAAATGTCTCCAAAATCTATTCCGAAGACACGGTAGCCGTAAAAAACATCAATCTCCATATCAGACCCGGGGAATTCGTTTCTATTGTGGGCCAGAGCGGAACGGGAAAAACTACGATTGCCCGATTGATTATCGCTGAAGAAAAGCCCACTAAAGGAAAAATCATCATCGGCGGCTGGGATATTACCGACATTAAGAATTCCGAAGTGCCCGTTTTGCGCCGGCAGATCGGAGTAGTTTTTCAAGATTTCAAACTTCTACCCAGAAAAACAGTGCTCGAAAATATCGCTTTTGCCCTGGAAGTGAGCGGCGCTCCGCTAAAGAAAATAAAAACCATTATCCCGCAGGTTCTAAAAGTAGTGGGGCTAGAAGGCAAAGCGGACCGTTTCCCCCGTCAGCTTTCCGGAGGCGAGCAGCAGAGAGTGGTAATTGCCCGCTCCTTAGTGCACCGGCCAAAAATTATTCTGGCGGATGAACCCACCGGCAATTTAGACGCCATTAATGTAAGAGAAATAATAGATTTGCTACTGAAAATCAATAAATTCGGGACAACGGTGGTGCTGGTAACTCATAATCCCGGTATTGTTAACGGGCTTAAGAAAAGAGTGATTACGCTTGATCAAGGCGTGATTATTTCGGACCAGAAGATGGGAAGGTATATTTTATAGCTTCTTAGGCTTTAGCTTTTTAGCTTATTAGGTTATTAAAAAAAACAGTCAAATACTTAAAAAGCTAAGAAGCTAAGAAACTAAGAAGCTAACAAGCTAATTCATGTTCTTCATTGCACTATACCGCATTTTCAAGTTTGGATTTCAGAATTTCTGGAGGAATTTTTGGTTATCAATTGTAACGGTATTCATTTTGGTTTTAACCCTGTTTTCCATCAGCGTTGTTTATACTTTGAATGTGGTGGCGGATAACGCCATTAATGCCATTAAGGAAAAAGTGGATATTGATCTTTTTTTCGATCCTACTATTCCGGAGGATAAAATCTTTGCCGTTCAGGCTTACTTAGAATCGCAGCCCGATGTTAAAGCAGTAGAATATATTTCTAAAGAGCAAGCATTGGAGAGTTTTAGAGCCGAGCATCAAGATGATCCCACTATTCAGGAATCGCTATCCGAGTTGACCGAAAATCCCTTGCCCGCCACCTTAGTGGTAAAAGCAAAAGCATTGGAGGATTATTCCAATATCGTTGTTAATTTGGATAATTCCGAGTACAGCCATTTAATATCCAGCCGTAATTTCGAAGATAACCAAGTGGTGATCGATCGTTTATCCAGTATTACCGATCGTATTTATCAAGTGGGGATCGGGGTCAGTTTGATCTTTATTCTTGTTGCTATATTAGTGGTATTCAATGCCATTCGGATGAACATTTATACCCAGCGGGAAGAATTAGGAATCATGCGCTTAGTAGGGGCTAATAATATCTTTATCCGACTACCCTTTATCATAGAAAGCATTCTTTACGCTCTACTGGCCAGTATTCTTACTATTTTGATTTTGTATCCCTTATTATCGGCCGTTTCCCCTTACATCAATAACCTGTTTGAAGGATACGATTTCAAAATGTTCAGCTACTTTACCGCTAATTTCTGGAATATCCTGGGGCTGGAAATAATAATCTCGGTAGTAATCAGCGTGATTAGTAGCATGATTGCCATTGGCCGTTATTTGAGAGTTTAAATAGTGAATAAAAAAGAGGATTTGGTTGACCGAACCTCTTTTTTCAGTTAATCTAGGAATACTTTGGGGAGTAGCCAAGTGGCAAGGCAGCGGCCTTTGGCGCCGCGATCGGGGGTTCGAATCCCTCCTCCCCAGCCAAAATTGAATCAGGCGTTATTGAAAATCCGTCAATTAAAACAGTTTCTAAAATTGCTAAAGGATTAGAGGTAACCTTAGATCAGCTAATGGATTAAATATGATTTACAACCACAAGTATTTTATTCTTGATACAAATACCAAAAGGGTTCTTGATGAGAACAATAAGGAGCTTAGATTAACGGGCAACTCATATCGGGTGCTCGTTTTTCTTTGTGCTAATAAGTCGGGAACGGTGACTGATATTGGCGGTTATCTCGATTTTGCGAAAGATTACGATGAAAACCATATTAGGCAATATAGATACAAAATAAACTTAATTATTGGGCATGATATCATTAAGTATGAAAATAACCTTTATTTCTTGTCTAGTGAGGTATTAGAAACTGATAAAATAGAGAAAAATGAACGTAATACGGATTTATTACAGCAGAAATATGTAAAATCGAAGCAAGAATTGAATGAAAGCAAAGTGCCAAAAAAGGAATCAAAAAAATTGAATAAAATACCTGCATTAATTGCTATTATAGTTTTGTTACTATCATTTATTGATTGGCCCTTATATAGCTATTATACTTTCCTGAAAATTATTGTTACCGGTGTAGCAATTTACTATGCATATTATTTATATGATGTTCTAAAGAAGAAAAATTTTTGGTTTTGGAGTTTAGTAGTAATTGTTATTCTTTTTAATCCTATAATCCCAATCTATATTTATAATAAAAGTATCTGGATGGTAATAGATGTTATTGTAATTGGATTTCTGGTAGGTTTGATTATTAAGAATAAGAAATAATATGTTTTGCATAAAATGTGGTAAAAAAATTTTAGCTAATGATAGATACTGTCAATATTGTGGTGAGAAAATCGATGGTACAGAAGAACCCCAAAATATTAAACAAACCAACTTGGTGCAAGATGAAAAATCTAAGAAATTAAAATTAAGTAAAAATACGTGGAAACCGGCTTTAATTATTATTGCAGTATTGGGTTTTTTTACGTGGGCTTATTTTGCTAATGAAAGTGATCCAAATGCTAATCAAAATTTAGTTAATGTGGGATTATATCTTTGTTCTGAATATCATGCTAACAAGGCAGAATCACTATTTACTAATGTTGACTACACTGAAGATATAAATAGACTGGAGGAACTTTGGAATGAGATTGAAAATATGTATGTAGATGAGTATTCAGAAGAATCTATAAATAGTTATAATGCAAAAGTTGACCAATATAGTGCCCAGGCGACTTTATTAGAACAAAGAATTATAGCCACAGAGGGAAGCGTTGAAGAACATGATTCAAAAATTGAAAGTTATAATAATTACTTAATTAGTAATTGTGATAAAAGATGACTCTAGGTATTAAATATAAAATGCTAAATTTTAACAACTATGATAATTTTTGGATGGGGTCATCAAAAAACTAAAAACTACGGGCCGGTGTTCGAATACACCTGCTCCAATTGTCACAATAAAAATTTCTGGCAGTTAGTAAGTATTTCTACTTGGTTTACACTATTTTTTATTCCTATTTTTCCTTATGAAAACAAACATTTATTAATCTGCCCAGTTTGTACATATGGTGCTAAAATTGAAAGAAAAGAGGTGGAAAATTTAAAACAATTAGCAAATTTTAATTCAGATTTAATAAATGGTAGAATTACTGATCAGGAGCATAAACAGAAGGTACGAGCAACATTAGAGAATAAGCAATTAATTGATACATCATTGAGCAATTCTAATACCAGGCCTACTAATCAGAGCAGTAAAGCATTACACTGTAAATATTGCGCTTATAAGAATGTTAGTAAGGCAGGTTTTTGTAGGAATTGTGGTAAAAAATTAAACAATAATTAACCTAATTAATTATGTTTTGCACAAAGTGTGGTAAAAAAATTTCTCAAAATAATGAATTCTGCCAGCACTGTGGGGAAAGAGTTTTTAATGTTGAAGGTAAGTACAGTAGAAAATTATGCCCATTTTGTAAATTTGAAATACCGCCAGAAAGTGAACAATGCTCTCATTGTAAAAGGACCATTGTGGAGAAAGTGCAGAGACACGAAGATGTAAATGAGTCAAATGACATACCTAAAGCTAATGCAGATATTAAGCAAAAAAAAACTAGATTAAGAATGTCAAGGCCAATTCATAAAATTAACTTGAAAAAATTTCTACTTAATAAATATGTAGTGGTGATATTAGGAGCAGCTATATTTATTTGGATACTATTAGGAATTGATTCATCGAGCAATAGTGGAGGGATAAAGGCACCTCTCCCAACGCCAAATACTCAACCATCTGGAGATGTTGTGGAAATTGATACTTCAGTCCCGGCGTTTTCTCTTGATAATGGGACTATATTAAAGAAAAATATCAGTTATCTTGATGGATATGGTGAACTTCAAATAAAAAATGGGACGAGTTTAGATGCGGTAGCAAAACTCGTTCGAGATGGCACATCTGTACTCACAGTATATATTAAGGTCAATAACACATATACTGTTGCTGATATATCAGACGGGGTATATTGGCTTGCTTTTGCACAAGGGGCTGATTGGGATTCAGACAGTCAAAATTTTAGACGTAATGTTCAATACTCGGTTTTTGAGGAGACATTTGATTTTATAACATCAGATCTCGAGTATACGATTTTTGAGGTGACTCTTAATCCAGTAGTAGGTGGTACAGCAGAGACTACTGATGTTGACCCACAACAATTTAATGCATACTAATTCATTATTAATTATTTTAATTTATGTTTTGTACAAAATGTGGGAAAAAAATTTTGGAAAATGCAAAATTTTGTCAATTTTGCGGGACTTCTACTAATACTACTTCTATACAAAATAAAACAAAAACAATTAGAGAAAAAACCAAGGACAATAACTACATCTGGGCTTATCGCTTTACTGATACCGAAATAAATAATTTATCAGTTGCGCGCCACTATATTGAACAAAAAGGTGATTATATTCCTATTAAAACTGAGTTAAATCGCAAAAATATCTTTGTTTACCAAAAGGGTAAAGGCAAAAAAGCGGCGGTGGTAATTCTATATAAGCAAGGTAGTCAGATAATTATCTTTGGCAATGAAAATGGTTATACAATGGTACGCTCAAGATATTTAAAGGAAAATTTCAAAAATGTCAAAAAAGAAAAAGTTATTCATGATGAGATAAAAAGTAAAGATATATTGCGCCTGATTGATGAATTTAATATTAAAAAGGGGGATGAATTTGATGGTTTAGTAGGTGTAGGTGGATGGCTTACGTATTTTATTATTGGTATTGTATTGTCGATAATATTAATTTTAATATATGCTTTTACCCCACCCATTACTTTGTGGAGTATATTTGATATAGGATTAGTTTTGTATTCATTTTACGCAGTATATTTGCTTATTAAGATTAAACCACATGCGGTAAGGCATACGACAATAATGTTAGGATTGTTCTTAGTTGAAAACCTTATTATTCTGTTTATGATTGGTTCGGCAAACTCTTGGTCATCTGTTTCAAGCACTGAGACATCAGATTCACCTTATACCGCCACGATTCGCGGAATAATTTATTGCATAATTTGGTTACTTTATTTCAGGCAGTCAAAGAGAGTTAAAAATACTTATGTAAACAAATAGTATGTTTTGTGATAACTGTGGGTTCAACATTCCCAGAAAATCGAGATACTGTTCCAATTGCGGCAATGAGGTTAGGTATTCATTCTTTCAGCGATTAACTAACAATAAGGCATGGTCAGTAGTTGTAGTTGGCTTCTTTGGGATAATCATCATAACCGTCATTTCGGTACTTATTTTTATTAATAACTCCAACGGTCCTACAAATTTAGTAGACATCAATGAAGATATCCCAGTTTCTACTGCGTTGGATTTCAACGCGGATTTAGTCAATCATATTTCAGCTTCCGTTGTTAGCATTTTTTGCCCGTTTGCAGATAACGAAGAGGAAGGATATTGGGGGTCGGGTACGATTTGGACTGATGATGGTATATTAATAACAAATTCGCATGTTATTCCTCAGACCGAAACCGAACTATTAACCCCAGATTATGGATGTTTGGTTACATTGCCTGATCCTGATACAGGTGTGCCAATCGAAATATATTACGCAGATCCAGTTGTCATTCCTGAACTTAGCGATGAATATGATTTGGCCGTCTTAGAAATTTATGATGTAGTTGTAGATGAAGATGGTTATTCTTATGGTCAATATCCAAACACTTTTCCTGCGTTTGACGATACCGATTTGTGTGTTGAGGATTATATTAGACTTGGTGAGCCAGTAAGAATATTTGGCTATCCCGCTTCAAGTGGTAATAATTCATTAACAATTACAGAAGGAGTGGTTAGTAATTTTCCTGATGATGGTAAGACGATATTAACTTCAGCAAAGGTCGATTCTGGAAATTCAGGGGGATTGGCAGTTGATAGATTTGGATGTCAACTAGGAATACCGACTGCTATAAGTATAGGCGAGTATGAAAATTTAGGAGTGATTATTACATCAGAAACTGTATATGAATTTATTAATAAATATTCTGAATTATTAGAATAATTAATTACCATAATTAATCATGTGGATATTTATTGGAATAGTATTATTAATATTTGGAATATGGCAAGCTTTTCAGTTAGGTCAATCGTCGCCAATACTTTCTTGGATCGGTCTTCTTAGTGGTATTATTATAGTTTTTATTTCATCCTGGAAGATTGGGCTTGCTCTATTAATTCTTTTTGGGCTATTTGTACTATTCAGTCAAATTGTCGGCAATGATAGAAAGAAGATTAAACGAATAATCCTAACTTTTAAAAATGAAAAGGGGTCCAATCCAACTGCTTCAGAGGACGCAATCTGTAGAAAAATTATTGCAAGCCGTTTGTATATTACCAGAATATCAAACCCAATAGGTATTAAAACAATTGATGATGCTATAATGTATGTAACACATATTTTCTCAGAGCCTACTTTGACTATTAGTAAAACGTGTCATTGGATAATCACCCATGAGAAGGGCGGACAAGATAGTATTTCAAAAGTAAAAAGTAGGCAAGATTTAAATAGTCATTTTGAAAAAACTGCAAAATTGGATCGAATTATTAAAAATTATAAAAAACAATTACTTGCTTAATTAAATGATATCTTTATGGAATTAAATAGGAAAATTGAATTTTTTTTCTATAATCCAAAAAAGAGCGAAGAAGAATATTCGCAAGATTACTTATCATCTGGCGAAAGTATCAAGGGATATTCGCCACTGTATTTAATGCGTAGACATATATTACTGCAGCAAGGTAAACTATTTCCGTTTCCTAAAGAAGTTCAACAATATCCATATTTTTCAGCATTAATGATAGCAAGAACCGCAATAGAGTATCTCATGGAAATTTCAATGAAAGATGAAGCTACTTTTTTAAGGATTATTTTAATTTCTCCGAAATAGAAATATCTGGTATAAAAATTTTACGTAACGCACTTGTACATAACAATTATCAACTTTATCATCGTGTAGATAAACAGAAGGCATTTAATAGATTTTATTTTGAACAATTAGCGAATTTTTGTAGTAAAAATAAACTAGTACCAGAAACAATAATGAATGATAATTGTTTTTTCTTCAAGGTTAATTTTGACTTAAGTAATAGCCCCAATGAACCAATAATAAAGCCATTAATTTTAAACAAACTATATAATATTGAAAAATATGCACTTGTAACCTTTTCTATTCAACCATTTAAATTTTTAGAACAATTTGAAAATACAGTTTTCAAGATCCAAGAGTTAATTACTTCTTCTGAAGAAATTAAAAAGCATTTTGATAAAACTATTACTGTAGATAATTGGATGAAAGTTATTTCTGTTGTTTAACCAAGTATTACAAAACTTCAGATGTAGGTTCAGATAGTCCCCGCGGCGCGCCCGAAGGGTGCAATGAAAAATCTGGAGCTTTTTAAATAAAAGGCAGCCGTTGCCTGCTATAATGATTATTGATCACTTAAAATATTTTCATGAACCAAATAGAGTTTGAACAGACAGTCGCAGATGCCTTTGATGCCCTACCGGAAAAGTTCAAGAAAAAAATTGAAAATGTTGGTTTTGTGGTAGAAAAAGAAGTCCGGCCAGCGGAATTACAGGAACGAGGAATTAGATTTCACGGCACCCTACTGGGGCTGTACCAGGGAGTTCCTCTTTCCAAACGAGGGGTAAATTACTCTTTGGTTCTGCCCGATAAAATCACCTTGTTTAAAAATTCAATTGAACAGCTGGCCAGCAACGATGACCAAAAAACCAAAGCACTGGTTCAAAAGGTGCTTTATCACGAAATTGGACATTATTTCGGCCTGAACGAATCAGAAGTGCGGGGCTGGGAGCAAAGAAGAAAAAACAATAAGCAAATTTCCTAGACCCTTCAGAAAGGGAGGTAACCGTCTCATTCGCTCCTTAGGCGGTTTTTTGTTAGAATTCAGAAGGATGATTACAATTCCTAATAAACCTTATTGGATACTGGGAATCTGCGCAAGTTTGGCATTGGTCGTGATTTTAGTTGTTTATTTTGGAGGCAATGCTTCAACTGTCGAATCAGAAATTCTACCGCTTAATTTTCCTAAAGCGCCGGAAGAAAAAATAGCCGATCCCCAGGTATCATTGATTGCCGTTGGTGATATTATGCTTTCGCGCGTGGTTGGTTCTAAAATGACCAAGTATGGGGACTACCGCTATCCTTTTTTAAAAACGGCTGATTTATTAAAAAGCGCTGATCTGACTTTCGGCAATTTAGAAAGCCCTCTTACGCCGGGTCGCGAGATTTTAACCGGAGAAATGGCATTCCGAGCGGATCCGGAAGTAACGGAAGGTTTAACTTATGCTGGATTTGATGTTTTAACTTTGGCCAATAATCACATTCTGAATTTTGGTCGGCAAGGACTGGAGAATACTTTTAAATATCTAAAAGAAGCAGAAATTGATTTTATTGGCGCTGGCGAAACAGCGGCGGACGCCTACCAACCTCTTATTAAAGAAGTACAGGGAATAAAATTCGCTTTTTTAGCTTACAGCTACACCGATTCTAATTCTTCCCAAGTGGCCTTAATGGATTCCGCCAAAATGAGCGAGGCGGCAAAACAGGCCAAAGAGCAGGCTGATTTTGTGATAGTCACTATGCATGCCGGTACCGAATACCAATTTGTTCCTAATAAACATCAGAAAGAATTTGCCCATCAGGCCATTGAAGCAGGGGCAACGTTGGTCATTGGCCATCACCCCCATGTGGTGGAGACGGTAGAAGAATACCAGGGAGGATACATTATCTACAGCCTGGGAAACTTTGTGTTTGATCAAATGTGGTCGCAGGGAACCAGAGAAGGGATGGTAGTTAAAATAGTTTTCAAAAAAGAAGGAATTACCGAACTGGAATTCCATCCCGTGATTATTGAAGATTATTCCCAACCGAGGTTTGCTTCAGATTCTGAAGCAGAACGGATTATAGCGAGGCTAGATTTGGAGTTAAAAAAGGAAACTCTGAATCAAATTCCAAGTTACAAATTCCTCATGCCTGAGGCAGATCCGCCTCGGGTGGAAAATCTCAAATAATAACCAATAATTAATTATCAATTTTCATTTCACAATTTTCAATTAATTCTCAATGATTTAATTTTCAAACCGCGAATTTAGCACTCATTAGAAATTGAAAATTAGAAATTAAATGAAAATTGACAATTGAGAATTGAAAATTCAACATAGATAGTGCTTTGAGTTCAAGTCCATTTTTAGTAAATTATTTTATGCTTTCTATACGTATCAATAAATTTCTCACTCAGGCCAATTACTGCTCTCGTAGGCAGGCGGACAAACTAATCGAAGCAGGCAGAGTTAGAATAGATAGTCGTACAGCTAAGCTGGGTGACCAAGTCAAGCAGGGGGAGCGAGTGCTTGTAGACGGCAAAGAAATCAAGTTATCCCAAAGCAAAATCTATTTAGCTTTTCACAAGCCGGTGAGAATCATCTGTACCACTGATCTTCAATCAAAAGACAATATTGTTGATTACCTTCATTATCCGGAAAGAATTTACCCCGTCGGCCGCTTAGATGTAAATAGTTCTGGTTTAATTCTGCTGACCAACGACGGAACGATTGTCAACAAAATTCTAAAAGGGCGCTATAAAATTGAAAAAGAATATCTGGTGACGGTGGATAAGAGTTTGACCCCCGATTTTATGAATGGTCTGGAAGGGGGAATCTTAATGGATGGCTATAAAACTATGCCAGCCAAAGTAAAAAAACTGGCGGACAAAGAATTCTCGATTGTGCTTAAGGAGGGCAAAAACAGGCAAATCCGAAGAATGTGCGAGAAATTCGGATATAATGTGCTAAAATTAAAAAGAGTACGAATCGGTAATATTGAATTAGGCGACTTATCCGTTGGCCGCTATCGTAAGCTTAATAATAAGGAGATGGAGAGATTATTGATTGGAAGTGAAAAATTAAAAACGAAAAATTAAAAAACAATTAAAAGTGCAAAATTATTTGGGATTTATTTTCTGTTCTCTTATTAATAGCAATCCGCATTTTTAACTTTTGATTGTAATTTTCACTTTTATCTTTTCGTTTAAATTTAGTAAAATATAACTATGAGCAGATTTACTTTTATCCTAATTTTCGTGGCCGTGATTGTGGGAACCGGTCTTTACTTTTTTTCCCAAAGCGCGGTCAATGAAATTGCTAACCAATCCGTGGAAAATTTAAAAGAATTAATCACTAAGGAGGTGCCAATGAAAATAACCAGTTCCGCTTTTCAAAATAATCAATCCATCCCCGCTAAATACAGTTGTGACGGAGAGGATGTTAATCCGCCGTTGACATTTTCAGAACTGCCGGACAATACCCAGAGTTTAGTACTAATTATGGATGACCCGGATGCTCCAGCAGGGACCTGGGTGCATTGGACTATTTGGAACATTAATCCGACCACAACAGAAATCGCAGAGAATAGTGTTCCGGAAGGAGCAGTAGAAGGAATAACCAGCTCCGGATCGGCCGGCTATGGCGGACCGTGTCCTCCTTCTGGGGAGCACCGTTATATCTTCAAACTTTACGCGCTTGACGCCATGCTTGAATTAGACGCTAGCGCGGACAAAGCGGCTTTGGAACAGGAAATGCAGAGTTATATCTTAGGGAAGGCGGATTTGACCGGTTTATATCGCCGTCAGTAAATGATGAATAAAATCTTGGCCATTTATAAACCCAAAGGCCCGACTTCCCACGATATTATCAATCAGTTAAGAAAAATAACCGGCATTAAGAAAATCGGGCATGCCGGCACCCTTGATCCGTTGGCCAGGGGTGTTTTGGTTGTCGGAATTGGCCGGGAAGCGACAAAGCGACTGAATAATGTTGTGCAGAAGGAAAAGGAATACATTGCTACAATCAAGCTGGGCGAAGAAAGTACCACTGATGACCAAGAAGGAGCAAAGAAGAAAACAAAAGTAGCTAAAAAGCCCATGCTTGCCGAGGTGAAAAAAACAGTCAGCCGTTTCAAAGGAGAAATATCACAACGCCCCCCTGATTACAGTGCCGTAAAAATAAAAGGAAAAAAAGCGTATCAATTAGCCAGAAAGGGAGAAAAGGTCAACCTAGCATCCCGTAAGGTCGAGATCAAAGAAATAGAGATTTTGCAGTATCAGTGGCCTTATCTTAGATTAAGGGCGGTGACAGGACCAGGAGTCTATATCCGGTCTTTAGCGCGCGATATAGGAAGTAAGCTGCAAACCGGTGCCTTACTTGCTGATTTAGAAAGAACACGCGTGGGAAGTTTTACTAAAGAAAAATCAATCCAGCTGGAAGAATTAAAAAATGGATAAAAAATACTATTTTATCGTGAATCCCAAAGCGGGCGAGAGGAGAAAGCTTTCCCATCTGTCTGAAATTCAGTCTTTTTGTCAAGGACGCAATCTTAAATATGAAACAGTCCTTACTAAACAGCCCAAAGAGGCCACTAATCTAGCCCGAAAAGCCGCCCACCGGTTTGAAGTAATTGTGGCGGTAGGGGGTGATGGCACGATTAATGAGGTGGTAAATGGGATAGTGGACAGTTCTGCCATTTTAGGAACTATCCCGATTGGATCCGGCAATGATTTTGCTAAAGAAATTGGTCTTTCCCGAAATTTAAAGAAAGATCTAAAAATCTTGCTTGAGGGTAAGATAAAAGAAGTAGACCTTGGTCTGGTAAATAATCAGTATTATTTTATTAATGGCTTGGGAGTCGGATTCGACGGGGAGGCAGCTTCAAGAGTCCGTAAGTTCACTAAATACATTAGTGGATATCCAGCCTATCTCATGGCGGTTCTGAGAACTCTAGCTACGTATAAATTCAGAAAAGTTAAAATAACATTTGATCATGAACATATAATAGAAAAGCAGATTCTTTTAGTTGCTACCTGTAATGGAAAAGCCTATGGCGGCGGGTTCAATGTTGCGCCGTCAGCTAAAATAGATGATGGGCTGTTTACCGTTTGCTTAGTGGATAAAGTGGGCCGATTCTATGCCTTGCGTCATCTTCCGAAATTTACCAAGGGAACCCATCTTAAGCTCCCGGAGGTTCATACATTCACGGCTAAAAATGTTATAATAGAGTCAGAAGATGAGCTGCAATCCCAGGCTGATGGGGAATTATTACCTTTAAGCAAGCGATTTTCAATTGATCTGCTACCTAAAAAAATAATGGTAATTACTGAAAAATAAATGCAAAGGGGAGTAGCAACATTTACTCTAGATTGGGGAAAATGCCCGCCCTGGCTCTTTCAGCGGATGGTTAAGCTTGGCCGAGAGATGGTTCAAGTTTTGGTGGCGGAATACGGTCCGGATGAATTCATTAAAAGAATTGCGGATCCGGTTTGGTTTCAATCTTTGGGAACCGTTTTGGCCTTTGACTGGAATGCCAGCGGTCTCACCACCACCCTAACGGCGGCGCTTAAAGAAGCAATCCGCTTTCAAGAAAGGGATTTAGGGATTTTTATCTGCGGCGGCAAAGGAAAAACTTCCCGCAAAACGCCGGATCAAATTTTGGAATGGGGGGAAAGAATCAACCTGCCCGAGGAGCAAGCCAACAAGCTGGTTTATAATTCCCGGATGAGCGCCAAGGTGGATAGCGCTCTGGTGCAGGATGGGTTTCAAATCTATCATCACACTTTCTTTTTCTCCCTTCGACGCCGCTCAGGGCAGGCCCGAATTGGCGCCTGGGCCGTAGTTCAGCAGGGGATGAACACCGAAAGTCAAATAGCCCGACGCTATCATTGGTTTTCTGAAAACATCAATGACCTAATTGTGGAACCGCACAGTGGAATAATTTCTGATGTGATCGACCGGAACAACCAAACGCTCAATATGACCGCCCGAAAAAGTGACCAAAGTCGCAAAGTCGCCGTAGGTTTGGTAAAGGAGGGCTACCGGACCATTATGCACGATATTGAGCTGCTCCGAAAGCATAGTTCCGATCTTTCCACGATGATCAGTTTAAAAAAGGGCCAAGATAAATTGACCCTGCTCCAGTTGGCTAATACCGAATTTAATTCCCATCCCGTTTTGGGTGAAGATTTTTCTAAAAGCAAATATTTGGAAAAAATCATCTGGAAGTTATGCGAAGCCCAGCCGGAAAATTACGAAAAGGTTCTGGCACTGGAAGGGGTCGGTCCGAAAACAATCCGGGCCTTGGCGCTGGTATCCGAAGTGGTCTATGGCGCCAACCCCTCTTACGAAGACCCGGCGCGCTACAGCTTTGCCCACGGTGGCAAAGACGGCACTCCCTTTTTTGTCGATCGGCCCACTTACGATAAAACCATTGAAGTAATGCGCGAAGTGGTGAAAAAAACCGGGCTGAGCGCCTATGAAAAAGACAAAGTATTAAAAAGACTAAGTAACAATTAAACGATAAAATATGCAGCCAAAAATAATTATTGCCGCCGGCCCCGTAATCGTTGAGCACAATAAGGTGCTTTTAAACCAGCACGGTGACTCTAACGAGTGGAAGTTCTGCGGAGGAAAAGTGGAAAGCTTTGAAGAAAATTTAATCGAAGCTGCCGAACGTGAAGTTAAGGAAGAAATGGGAATCGAAATTGACGTGTTAATCGAGGAGCCGTTCATTACCTATACCAAAAAGGAAACGGAGGAAGGAGCCGTCGACGTCATTTTGGTGCACTATGGGGCCCGTCGGGTGGGCGAAATAAAGCCAGGAAAGGATATTCGGGAATGGCAATGGTTTGATACTAATAATCTTCCCAAAAATGTAGCATCGAATATTATCCCGGTCTTAAAGCACTTTGGTTATCTTAAATAAAGATGAAACTGATTTTTGCCAGCCATAATCCCGGCAAAGTCAAAGAGATTAAGGAGCTTTTAAGGGAGCTTGATCTTGAGGTATTGAGTGCCAATGAAGCAGGAATAACGGAGGATATTGTGGAAGACGGAAAGACTTTAGAGGAAAACGCCCTAAAAAAATCCAGATTGGTGGCGGAAAAATCCGGTGAGTGGGCGATGGCGGATGATACAGGGTTGTTTATCAAGGCTTTGGATAACGCTCCAGGAGTTCATTCCCACCGCTGGGCCGGAGAAAATACCTCTGATCGTGACCTGATTGATTATACTTTGGGCAAGTTGAAAGGAATTCCTAAAGAGGAACGCAAAGCTTATTTTAAGACGGTAGTGGTGCTTTACACCCCGGAAGGGAGGAATTGGATTTTTTCCGGAAAGGTGAAGGGGCAGATTGCTGAAGAGCCAACCGGTAAACCGAGATCAAAACTTCCTTATGATTTAATCTTCATTCCCAAAGGCGAAAAAAGAACCTTTGCGGAAATGTCCGATAAAGAAAAAAACAGCATCAGTCACCGGGGAGTCGCTTTTAAAAAGCTGAAGGAATTTTTAGCTAAAAGAGAAAACTAATTATTAAAATTTACGCATTAATCCATAACCGGCAATATCCTTGCTGAGTTTTTTAGTAGCCAGCAAGGCAGCGCGCTGAATGGTGAATTCGCCGTAGCGGTTATTTACTTCGTCCATAGCAGTAAGGATGTTTTTTTGTTTTCGGGAACAGGCCAGCGGAAGGGCCTGCTGGGCGTGCTTAGTTAATTGGCTGACGCTTACGCCGATTAGCCTTACCGGCTGCTTTAACGACAGTTTGTTGAATATTTTCAGCGCCATTTCGTAAATCTGGTAACCGTCATTGGTATAGAAGCTAAAAACCTTTTGCCTGGTAAAGGTTTTAAAATCAGAATGACGAATGGTAATGTTGATTACTCTTCCCGAAAGCCTTGCTTTTCTTAACCTTCGGCCCACTCGCTCGGAAAGCTTAAACAAAACATGCTTTAAATAATCTTTACTAAGAGTATCCTTGAGTAGGGTATACTGATGCCCCATGGATTTTTCTTGTTCTTCTTCGTAATAGGAATGCACTGGAGAATCGTCTTTTCCTAAACTCATTTGATGAAGGTGAAATCCCACTTCTCCAAATACCTTAATCAAGGCAGAAAGGGGTGTTTTTTGAAGATCGGTGGTAGTATGGATATTCATTAAAGCCAGCCTTTGTTTGGTCTTTGTTCCAATGCCCCACAGATCAGTCAATTCTATTTTTTTCAGCAAAAAAGGAATTTCTTTCTCAGTTATAACCACCAAGCCATTCGGCTTTTTTAAGCCAGAGCACAATTTAGCGATTGTTTTATTCGGAGCGATTCCAATGGAACACTGCATCCAATCGCCGATTTCCTGCTTTAATCTTTTTTTAATCTCTTTGGCTATCTTGATTGCACCGCCATGCCTTTTTTGAATATCAGTTGCATCCATAAAGGCTTCATCAATACTGACCACTTCTACCAAATTCGTATAAGAAAGGAAAATGTTAATAATCTTTTTAGTCAGGTGAACATATTTTTCCGGATCGCCCAATACAAAATAAAGGTTAGGGCACAACCTTTTTGCTTCTTGGATTGACATAGCTGATTTAACTCCGAACCGCTTTGCCTCTACCGAAGCGGCAGCCACTACCGTGCGCCTGCTGGGATGCCCGGAGACGGCGATCGGCTTGCCGCGTAAAAAAGGATTCGCTTGTTGCTCGCAGGTGGCAAAGTACGAATCCATATCGATATGGAAGATGGTTCTCATTTAGCGAAAAATTAAAAACGAAAAATTAAAAATTACAGTGAAAAGTGTAAAGTTATTCTAAATTTCTTATTTTTTCTAGCCAATGACCATCCACCCTTTTTAACTTTAAGCTGTAATTTTACACTTTTATCTTTTCACTTTCTCTTATCCCTCTACATATAATTCATCCAAGTACCATTTTAAGGTGGCGCTGTTAAAGGCCAGTTTAAAATAGTTGGCTTCATCCGATACGGAAAAGTAATACCATTTTTCCTCACCTACTTTGCCTAAATGAGTCAGATTAACTTTTTTTACTCGGTAAATTTTATTGCGCCAGCGGAAAAGAAAAGGGCTGATTGCCTTAAGCCCAAATCTAACCACTACTTCAATCGGCTCATTTACCGTTTCGTACATGAATTATTGTTTGATAAAAACCTGATTTAATTCCCACTCCAAGCTTTTGGTGTCAAAGGAAAGTTTGAATAAGTTATTATCATCCTGCACGTCAAAGAAAAACATTTTACCGGCTCCTTTGCGGGCTTTATGGATCAGCTTAGAATTTTTAATGGTGTATTGTTTGCCGTTCCATTCGAATCTTTCTGGAATCACATTGTCTCGGAAAAAAGAGCTGGTTACTTTAATGGTTTCGTTGATCGTTTTAAACATGGGTTTGGGTTTTAGTTTTTAGCTTCTTAGCTTTTTAGATTTCATTGCTTCACTGTTTCATGGCTACCCTGAAAACAACAATGAAGCAATAAAACCATGAAGCAATTATCATACGAGCCACAAGCTTCCTAACTAGTATTTTCTTAACACTGCTTTGACAATTCCTTGAATCACCGGGTTCTTACTGTAGATTGGTTTCATGGTGCTATTGGCCGGTTGGAGCCGGATGCGGTCTTTTTCCCGGTAATATTTTTTTAAGGTGGCGTATTCATTGTTCAGTAAGGCCACTACCACTTCGCCGTTTTGAGGATAAAATCTTCTTTCGCAGATTACGTAATCTCCGTCTAAAATGCCATCCTCAATCATTGATTTTCCTTTTACCCGGAGCACAAAGGCATTGGGATCATTCGCCATTTCTACCGGCACAGTAATAGTTTCTTTTTCTTCAATTGCCTCGATTGGTTCGCCGGCAGCAATGGTCCCCACTAAAGGTAGTTCCAGAGCAGGCCTCTCCCGGCGTTCTTTTTTAGAAATTTTAATGGAGCGGGCTTTCTTTTCCTCGGCTTTGATAAATCCTTTATCCTCCAGTCCTTTGATGTGCTCATAGATAGTGGCAGGGGAGGAGAGCCCGAAATATTCCGCTATTTCCCGGTAGCTGGGAGAATAGCCGTTAACGCTGATGAATTCAGTGATGTAGTCTAGGATTTGTTTTTGCTTTTTAGTGATGTTTTCAGTCATTTTATTAGGGATTAGGGATTAGGTTGTAGGTTATAGGTATTAGGTTATTAGCTTCTTAGCTTCTTAGGTTTTCTTGGCAATCTATGTGCCACAAGCTACATGCCACCTGCCACTTTATCCACAGGCTATTTTGGCTCTACAAGTAGTATACCCGAACAAAAACCGAACTGTCAAGAGAGTTAGCAAACGTACCTAAAATAGGTTGACAAAAAAGGATAATGACTATCTTAACTATTGACAAAATTCTGTTAACCTGATAAGGTTTTTCTTCTAAATAATTAAGGATAGTTATGGAGAAAAGCAAAACAACCTATCTCTCAATTTTTCGCTTAGGTAAGCGCACTCTCATCATTTTTGCCGCCATTGGTTTTACCTTGGCTTTAGTAGTGAGTATTATCCAGCCGCTGCAGTACCGCTCTCAAGCCTCGATTTTAGTTATTCCCAATAACCGGGCCAATGTAGACGGCTACCAGGCCAGCCGCGCCGCGGAAAAGTACGCCTTAACCCTTTCTTCGGTTATTCCCACCATGTCTTTTTACAATAAGGTAATTACTCAAAATTCTAGCTTAGCCGATCTCTTTCCGGCGGAAGAAAGCGCCAAAAGGGAACAATGGAAAAATGATCTGCATTCCAGCGTGGTGCCGGAAACGGGCATTCTTAATCTAAGCGCTTACAACCGAAAACCGGAGGATGCTCAAAACATTCTGGCCGCTGCCATTAATGTATTAGAAAAAGAAGGCACCGCTTATTTGGGCGGCTCTTCTTCCGCTTTGATTTATATGATTGATACTCCCATCGCTTCTTCTTTGCCGGTGCGGCCGAATTACCCCCTGAATATTTTAGGAGGGATTGTGGCGGGCTTATTAGTCGGCGCGGTAATTGTTTTTATCCGATCAGAATCTTTTTCAGAAAAAGTTCAAGAAGTAGAACCAAAAGTTCAAGAAGTAGAACCGAACATTATTTCCTCCCAGGTAAAAGAGGAAGGTGAATTTGAAGAAGATGAATTTGAACTTAGAGAAACCCAAAATTCACCGGCATCCGAAAAAAAATGGTATCCTGGCACTGACGATTTAGATTTGGAAGAATCAGAACCGCAACCCATTCCTCGCGTTGAGCATCTTGATCCCTGGGTTACTTTGAAACATAAAAGATAAAATGAAGTTAGGAATGTTGAGCTAAGAGAAAGAACCTTCTTTTTCTTAGCCGAGCATTCAGCTCGTTTTCGAACCTTGAAATCAAAATAACAACAATACTCAAAGAAGGAGAAAGCCCATGAAGGCTATGCTTTTTACTCTAGTGCTTATAGCCTGCGTAGCTTTCTTGGCTAGCGCAGGTGTAATAGTGGAAAAGGATATTTTCCACTGGCAGAATCCCGGGGGGAATCCGCTCTCGCTCCCTTTTGTAGAAGCAATCCAAAACTGCCCCGAGATCCCAAAAGGATTAAAAGAGCAGATTGTTGCTTCCTATCCAGACAGCTTCCATGTGAAGTTTGTCAACAAAGGAGAGGAGCTGGAAGACTGGATGTACTTTGGGAAAGGAAAAGTTAAGTACAATGTAAGAAACACCTGGGAAGGAATGCTTTACCAAGAAGGAAAGTCGCTCCGGCCCGTTCCTAAAATCGGGATGGTCTGGGAAAAATCCTTTCTGGCGGACGAAACGGTAACACAGGATAGCGTGACTATCACTACCCAAACCACTTGGTTGAGAATTCGAGTGTGGCAGTGGTGTCACAATATCTCTGGTACCACCTTTTTGGAGTCAAAGCGGAGGCTTATTTACAAACAAAAGCTACCATCCCCACCTTCACTACCGCCACTATCTCCACCCGAACCGGAAAAGGAATCACGGTTCAGCATCCACTGGATTACGGAATTCAGTCACTGGAACAACTTTCGCGATCCTCTTGTCCGTTACAACGAGGGAAAAATCGGACTGCGTTTCCGGTGGCTGAACACCGATTGGCTAAACCTAAACCTGGAAACGGATTGCTGGCTGCTAAGCCGGGTGCATACCGCTAATAACGGTGATGCGCATCCTTATCAACTGCCGTTATTCCAAGTCAACCCAAAGCTGAGCCTGTCACCGACTAACTGGTCTTTTCTTATGCTAGGTGACGCGTTTACGTTCTCCTCGCGGGGAAAAGACACCAACACCGCCTTGGCGCTGGGTCAGATTCATCTGGCGTTTATGGACGCTGATTGGTTTGAGCCAATGATTCAGCTTGGGGGATCGGTGACTGATTCCTGGCCGCGGTATTTGTCGCATGGCGAGAAGTATCCGGAATCGCGGGCCCAGTATCGAGAAATTGACACTCGGCTTCAGTTAGTTCGAATCAAAAGCCTACGAATTGGCTGGGAAGCTAAATGGTTTGACTTTGCCAAAACTAGGGTGGATTCCAACCTGACTTTAACCAGCGAGCTTGCTTATTTGGCAGATGGTCGGCCATCTTATGGCGGTCCGTTTGTCCAGCTTAAGCTCCCCTGGGACTTCTATGTGGATGCTTCTGTGATGCGTCAGCACATTGATGCGGAAACATATGTAGTAACCGACCAGGAAGCGCGCTGGGTTCCCGGATCCGAAGATGAATGGAGAGTGAATATCGTACTCTCTCGCGGATTCCGACTGGATTTGTTTAAGTAAACCCTGGGGTTGGGAGTGACAAGATGGAAAGAGAACAAATCATCAAGTTTCTCGGTTTATCCGAGATTCAAGGGAAGCACTAAATTGTAAATCCGTTTTGTTAAAGAGAAGGTTGGGGAGGGAACTGCTTGAGACTTTTTAGCAAAACGGGAGACTGAAACCTGTAAACAACCATAAACGAAAAGGAGGTGCGTTGTGACGCACAAACTGATTCTATTAATCCTGATGACCGCAGTCGGATTTTTCTTATTCGGCTGCAGTTTGGATGCCGACCGACCGGACAATGTTCTGGCGCCGAATGGAGGCGGTCCAATGTTCTTGACGTCAGTCGGGTTTGACCGAGAGGCATTGTCAGGATACTCCGAGCAGTATCTGGATCAATTTGACATTGTGCTTGAGGACATTCCTGATTCGGCAATCGTCTGGGGCGTTGGTCCGCTATTCCCCAATGAAAGAGAAAACCTGGGTTACTGGTTCGAAATCGAAGAGATCGAAGTGCAGAAGTACTGGCCCGCTGGCATTGAATGCCCGATTCGCTTTGAAGTGGATAACCGGATTCTTACCGAAGGAATTACAATTAGAAATGTTCTGTTGACCTATACTTATTATGAGGGTGCAGAACCCTACGGTAGTATCTGGACCAAGTTCCGTCTGGACTACGTTGCCGGATACGAAGATTCCGTAGACGTAGTCGCTTTCGGGGACAATGTCGAGGACCTGGTTTCAGCATTTATCTATTACGACGGCTGGGCGAACTGGTTGCCTGATTCTCTGCACTATCTAAATGGTCCGTTGGCTTCCGAAGGTTTTCCGGCGCGGCTCGAATCGAATCTCTGTGCCGGAACCGATACCCATTTGTACTGGAACTCTCAAATCAATTCCTGGACAATGTGGTTTAGAGCCTTGGCGTTCAACAGCGACAGCAAATACTACGCCGTCATCACCGTGGAAAATCAATACCCATACGTGCGGTACTTCGGAGTCAATGTCAATGACGTCGAGTTGTGGCATCTCGAACCGGTTGCCCCTGGCTGGCACATCTTTACCTTTGGTTTCTATCAGGACACCGGCAATGTGAACCAGGGTGAGAACAATGTGCTGGTCTGGACCGGCGGCGGATCGTAATCTCGTAATCTGACAATCCATAATCCAATCTACGAGTTTAAAAGGAGAATTAACTTGAAAATACTGACTTCCTTTATTGTCCTTCTGCTGATTCTGGCTTTTTGCGGTCAGGTCATGGCAGAAGTAGGTGATCGGGTCGAATTCGTTAGTGTCACGGAAAACGAGGGAACTTACACCATCGTGATTGCCGGCACCGAATATGACCAGATCCGCCTTTATCCCATCCCTAAAATAAACGCAACCGCTCGGGATGTGAAAGGCACAGTAGACGGAAGTAATATGAAGTTCGTTGTCAAGCCCGGGAATCTTCTGGAACGATTTACGTTCCACAAAGAGAACCTCTGGGCATTAGTTGATCGCGAGACCCGAGATACGCTTAAAGAAGAATGGCCCATCGGAGCCATGAAAGTGGTCTACGACAACGGCAGCAAGCCAGACGAATTCTCGTATTACTTTCGAGCTCTTTCGAACCCGAAGGACAAGCCGGGAAAGGTCGTAAGAATTGACGACTGGTGATCCTGACGTTCTTTCAACATTTACAGGGCGAGCATCTTTACTCAAGGTGCCCGCCCTTTTTTATTTAATAACGCAGGCGCGACGCCGGCGTCGCGCCTGCTGGAGTATTTATTTGACTAAAATGTTTATCTATTCTATATTTCCTGGTTCTGGTTTAGAATAAAGTTATGGACAATATCTTAAGACTAAAATCATTTGGCAAATTAGAGCAGTCTAAAGAAGTGATTATTGCCACTTTATTGGGACTTTTTTGGGTAGTCCTGTTTTTAGTTTATTTAAACTTCTTTCAGACTTCGCTCATTTTCTTCTTTATTTTTTTAATCTGTTTGGCTTTTATTATTTTTAAAGTACCAGAAGCGGGCATTCATATCAGTATCCTTTCGGTAATGGTTTTTGAGCGCTGGTTTAGCTTAGAGCCACTCTCTTTTTTTGACTCGGCAATAAAAATCTATCCTTTAGACGTCGTATTAATCCTAACCGCTTTAGCCGTGTTTCTTAATTCCCGATTTAAGGCAACGGTCTTGCCGAAGAAAGTATCAATTCCCCTGCTGATATTTTTCGGGGCGATTATACTCTGGAGCGTTTTGAGTTTTTTTAAAGGCGGTGATCCAAATCTAATTGGCAGTGTGGTTAAAAATACTATTTTCTATTCGCTGATGCTTTTTATTGTCGTATGGCACTGCCGTTCTCAAGCAGAATGGAAAAGAGTGCTTGCTTCTATTTTAATCGGTGGATTGCTGATGATTGGATTTGTTCTTTATGGAATTTTAGCCGGAGAGGGCTTATGGTCTTCTTACACTCCGCTTTCTACTTCCGGAACCAGATTATTGGCAGCAACGCACGCTTTTTTTATTGTTTTCCCTCTTTATCTTTTAATCACGCTGTATGCCTTTCAGAAAAAATTTCTGGGCAAAGCGGATTTTATTGTTTTGCTGATTTGGATGATCGGATTAATTTTTTCTTTATTCCGGAATCTATGGGTGGGAATTGCTCTGGGAGTAATTCTAATCCTTCTTTTTTTAGAAAAAAAACAAATTAGGGAATTTATCATCTTCTTTTTGAAAATTTTGTTTTTAGCCATTGCCTTTTCAGTGGTGCTAGTTTGGCTGTTTTATTTGGTTACCGCCGACACATCACTCTTTGATAGTTTTACCTCTGCCGTTACCAAGCGGGCCGCTTCTTTAAATCCCTTTGCGATTCAAGATGAAAGCGCTCGTTTTCGGCTGGCGGCCTGGGAAGAAAGTTGGAAACAGTTCACCCTCAGCCCATTATTGGGAATTGGTTTTGGTAAAGAGATTGAATTTGAGCTTTCAGGGAATGAATACAGTATTGAGGTGAGAGAACTGCACAACGATTATGTCGCTTTTGCGCTCCAGATGGGAATTATTGGCTTTGCCACTTTTGTTTACTTTATTATGTCGATGATTAAAAGTGGTATTGGTGCGGTAAGACGAGTCAGTATTGAATTAAAGCCTTATCTGATTGCCGCCTTTGCTTTTTTCTGTACCTTTTTAGCTTTGTCGGCAATGGGCACTTATTGGGAAACCAATTTCTTCTTGCTGTTTTTTTGGTTGGCATTAGGATTGATTATTGCCAGTGCTAATTTAAAGAATAAATCTCAAGAAATATGATTCGATCCAAGGATTACCACGAATATACCGATTACGATCTTGAACCAGGCGGTTTAAGAAAGCTTGATTACATTGTGGAAAGGGTCCGAAAATTCCTTAAGGAAAGTCCTACTAAGATAAAAATTTTAGATGTAGGATGCGGCAATGGAAACATTTCGCTTCCCTTAGCCTTTTTAGGTTATCAAGTAATCGGCTTGGATGCCTATCCGGAAGCAATTCTGGAATTAAATAAGAAAAACAATTTCGATAATCTGGAAGGAGTTAATAAAACCTTTGAAAACTATTATCCTGATTCAAAATTTGATGTGATTATCATGTCCGAATTCTTAGAGCATACCAAAGATCCTAAAGCGGTTTTAAAAAAAGCGAAAAGGATGCTTCTTAAAAAGGACGGTTTACTGATTCTAACAGTTCCCAACGGTATGAGCCTGGAGGAATCGATTAGAAGAGTAACCGGTTCTACCGCTGGTTTGCGCGCTTTTAAGAAAAAAGTCAAAAGCAGAATAAAAGATCAAGAAGTGCAATCTTCCGCCGGGAGTCCGCATTTACAATTTTGGTCTTTGTTTAGCTTAAGGTCGTTAATACTTTCAGCTGGATTTAAGATCGCTGATATCAAATCTGCCGCTTTTCTGTTCAAAGAAACTTATTATATTCTGGGAAGGTTTATTATGAGAAGAGGATCTTGGCTTTTTCACTGGTTCGACAAAGTAGATTCTAGTTTAGCCAAAGTCACTCCTCCAATTCTGGCATCGGGTTGGATTATTACCACTGAAAAGCATGAATAAGGCAGTTTCCATTATTATCGTTACCTACAACAATACTCAAACTATCGAGCAGTGTTTGAGGTCGATCAAGAATCAAAAAAAGGTTCCCTTTCAGCTAATTGTCGTAGATAATGCTTCCTCTGATGATACAGTATCTAAAATTAAACGATTCAATCCAGATTACTTGTTAGAAAGAAAAACCAATAGTGGATTTTCTACAGCGGCCAACGAAGGAGCAAAACTGGCTGTCTCATCTATTATTCTCTTCTTGAATCCGGATGCTGAATTAAAAGAAAATGCCGTTGTCGAGCTGATTAAAGCAATCGAAAGAGACAGCCAAACAGCCATGGCCGGAGGTAAATTCGTATCGAAAGATAATAAAGTAATGGTTTCTTTTGGCAATTTCCCGAGCTTTAAGACGGAGATCATTCAAAAACTCAAATTGCATAAAGCATTACCCTGGGGTCGCTATGTTATTCCGTCATTTTTATCGAAACATCTTTTCCAAAAGACTCGTCAGGTTGATTGGGTATCGGGTGGATTTTGTTTAGTAAGAAAAACTATTTTTCAAGAAGTGAACGGATTTGATGAAAACTATTTTCTATATTTAGAGGATATTGATTTAGCGAAGAGAATCACCGATCAAGGATATAAAATAATTTTTGCTCCTTTAGCCCAAGCAATTCATCATCAGTATCGCAGTGCTTCGGAAACGGCGAGGAAGTATGAAAAAGATAGTCTGGATTATTATCGGAAGAAATTTAAATGAAAAGAAGGTGCCCCTCGACTTGTGCTCGGGACGAATCACGCCTTGACAAAAAACAGATTTTGGTGTAAGCTTTTTTGTTAAACAAATATCGTACATTACATTAAACTAAATTGACAGGAGTAGTCATGAAAGCAATTTGCTCAGTACTAACGGTAATAATGTCCTTTTCTGTTGTGTGTGGTTCCTTTTATGTAGCAGATCACATTTTTTCTGTTCTTCAACAGAATCCGATTCTTTCAGAACAATTGTTTATGAAACTGGTACTACAAGTATTCGTTTTCTCGTTGATTGGTGGTCTAATGCTCTGGTTTCCCGTGCAGTTAGAACAGCTAAGAAAAAAAATCCGAAAAACCCAAGGAAGTACTCCCGTAGGAGTCTTAATAGAACTGTAATTACCTCCTGTAAAAAGGCATGATCAGAAAACTGATTGTGCCTTTTTTAAATAAAAACCCCGAACCGGAATAAATCCAGTTCGGGGGGATGTGCTAAGCAAAAATACGTATTCTCGCCTTCAAAAAATAACATCCAGCCATTGCTTCCACCAGGGGAGCGGCGTTGCGCTGACCAGATGGTAGCTTTTGGGAGGAACGGAAATCATTACTCCGTTCACTGCCAGCGAGTCGGTTTTGGCGCCGAAGTTGACAATCACTGCTGCGCCGTTTCCCCAACGAGTTTGCTGGAGCGTGCCGGATTTGTTCAGAACTTCAAAGGAAACCATTTCTGCCATTCCGATTTGCTCCAATGCCGGTTTGACAAAGTTGTAGGATGATTTCAGAGAATCGGCGTAATTTGCCATTACCTCCAATGACGAGAAACACCACATTGGTATTCCGCCATAGAGAATGGTGAATAAGTCCTTTTCACGCCAAGTAGCAGGGTGCTTATTGTTACCATCACCCCAGTACCAGGTAGGTAGCACGCAGTCGTGGGCTACCAATTCGAAGAGGGGAATCCGGTATTGATAGCCGACATCAAAGCGAAGATAGTCTTCCTTTACTTCATCCAGAATCTTAGAGGGATTGGCGCCAATGTCATCAGCCGGCGGGTAAGGATTCAGAGAAAGAATCCCCATGGAATAATGGCAGACCGGAATACCCCACCAGGTCATCTTTTCGGAGCCAGTGAGCACCTGGTGACGGGAATAGTCCAGAATAGCCATTCGATCCTGACGGTCGCCGGTACGGTCGTGCGAATGGTTAGGATTAAAGCACTCCCGTAGTTCTGTGGCGGTCATCGTGTCAATGAACCGCGTTTTCATAGGAAGCTTTTTCAACTCCGGGGTAAGGTCTTTTTCAATCAAATCCTTACCATAACTGGAACACAGCTTGGCTCCGGTGTACTGTTTTCCGTTCGGAGCGGTCATAATCCAGGCGGGCACAGTGTTTCCATACTTGGTTAGCACTAAACCTTCCGGATATCCTTCGGTCCACTCCGTTACTTCCGAAAGCTCCTTGGGCCAGCGGTCTTCGTAGTTGTCATAGCGACCGGTTAAAAATCCCATCTCATGGATTTGGTTCAAGATGTCGCGGTTGACCGTCCAGTACTTAGGATCTACGTTAGCCAGAAGCGCGCGGTCAATTCCCAACTCCTTCAGAAACCCTGCTACCTGCAAAGGATCGCTCCAGACCCAAATATGAGGCCTGGCAACCAGCTCCTCTGGACGGGCAGATTTCGCTTTCTTTTTGGTTAGGGGCACGAGGTAGCCCTTTTCCTTGAGCCACTGGCGATACCACTTGGCAATGGTTACCACTGCTTGAGCGTGGGATTCCTTCTGGAAAAACAGATACCGGCATTTCCGCACGCCGAACTCGTTTTCTGCCGGAACCCAGGTGGGAGTAAGCGTCCATTGGTTAATCCAGGCCACTTTTATTTCGAAGTAGTCCGGGTCTTCAGTGTAGAATCCGTATCCGGATCCGGCGTCATTAACCGTTCCGAACAACGGCAGGGAAATACCGTAACCGGCGTTTCCTTTGAGCCAATCGTAGGGCTTAAGAGAAGCGTCATGCGCCGGATAAAGCATTCCCTCAGCAACAGGAATAAGTAAGTGGTCAGTTTCGTTCGTCTCTGCCCTAATAAATGGCCAGGGATAGGAAACTGAGACATTTTCACTACAGTGAACCTCACAGTGCAGTTCTCCTTTCTTAAACTGCCACTTCGCTTCAATTCTGTTTTTGTTTTGATCAACAAAAACTAGCAGCAAAGTGTTTTTGTTAAGCCACCCCTTTTCCACAATCTCGGTACCTATTATTCTTTTCTGAATCCAGGTTTCATTTTGGACTTTGACGTAAATTAGTCCGTCTCGATCACTGTAGCCAAAAGAGATTGCAGATGTATTTTTAGCAACGCAGGTAGTGGCGATCAATAAAGTCACTACCATCAGAATCGTGGTTTTCATTTTCAGCCACTCCTTTCTTTGAGGATTTCTGTGATTTGTTTTAGCTAAGGACTTTTGGCACCATGGATTCTAGCATTTCGTTTGGAGTTTTTCCATTAAGCGAGCAGTGTTCTAAATTGTTGT
>PEXU01000009.1 GCA_002774635.1 Candidatus Kerfeldbacteria bacterium CG08_land_8_20_14_0_20_40_16
AATTTTGAAAGGATTCACTTATCTTTAGGCGGAATTACTCCTCATGAAAAGCTAGAAAGTGTTACCCTTGACTGTTAACTGTACAATTAGATCCTTCGGCTTCGTCCCGCTAAGCGGGACTTCGCTCAGGATGAGAGCGTTTCATAATTATTCAACGCTCTCGAAATAATTAGTAAAAATAAAACATATGTCTGGTTTAGATCGATTTAAAAAATTTTTTGATAATCGAAACACAAAAATTGGATTGTTGGTTATCGCTGTATTAATAGCCGCTGTGGTAGTGGGCTATTTTTTGTTCAGCAAGCAAAATATTGACCTAAATGGAAATAATGATAGTAAGGCAACCGGCAACAAAGTGGCTCGCCTGCTGGATGGATTTTTAGTAGACCGCGGCAGCGAAAACATTTATCCTGTGGCAGTGATGGTTGAGAACCTTTCCACAATCAGACCACAATCAGGATTAGATCAGGCTGGCGTAGTATATGAAGCTTTAGCGGAAGGAGGAATCACCCGCTTTTTAGCGATTTACTCTACTAATGAGGCAATAGCAGAAATTGGACCGGTCCGAAGTGCCCGAGACTATTATCTGGACTGGGTGTCCGAGTATAACGCCCTCTATACCCACTGCGGCGGCAGCCCCAGCGCCTTAAAATTAATCAAAGAATATAATCTTCTTAATTTAGATCAAATTGGCGGAGATCACCCCTATTTTTGGCGTGATTCGTCAAGAGCGACTGCCTCAGAGCATACTCTTTTTACTTCCTCCGAGCTGCTCACCTATGCTAGAAGAGATAAAGGTATTCCCGAGGAAGGGAATTTCAAATCTTGGCTTTTTAAAGAGGAGGTGTCTCTTGCTGAAAGACCAACCGAAACGAAAAAAATTACCATTGATTATTCCACTTTCAGTTACAAAGTAGAATATCAATACGATCGGAACAATAACCAGTACTTAAGATTCAACGGCGGTGAACCGCACCTTGATTTTAAAACCCAAAAGCAACTCACAGTCAAAAATGTCATTGTTCAATATGTTAAAACCAGACTGGCCGATACCTCCCGGCTGTCAATGGAAGCGATTGGAGAAGGGGGAGCACTGGTATTCCAAGATGGAGAAATGATTAATGCTACTTGGAAAAAGGAAAACCGAGAAGCCCGAACCATATTTTATAACAGTACCGGAGAAGAGATTAAATTGAATTCCGGACCGACCTGGATTGAAGTGGTTCCTACGGATCGGAGCGTGGAATATGATTAAATAATCAGATTAGAAATATTAATCTGAAACTATGTCTCTCTTAAGAAATAAAAAGGGTTTTACTCTGATTGAATTATTGGTAGTAATTGCCATTGTGGGATTACTTGCTACAATTGCCATAGTGGCTATGAACAGCGCTAGACAAGCATCGCGTGATACTAAGAGAATAGCGGATATTAAGCAAATTGCCTCGGCTCTAGAGATTTATTTTAATGATTTTGATGCTTATCCTAAGAATGGACAGGTAGCCGGGGGTTATAATGAATACGACGAAACTTCACCAACCCCACTTTATGGCTATAGCTGGGATAGTAGCTGTGGCGGTGGTAGTTCCAGCGATGCTTTCCTCACTCCTTTGAGCATTTCAGGGATAATGAGAATTACTCCTGACGATCCAAATTCAAATAACGCCAACACCTGTTATCTTTATACTTCTACTCATGATGGGACTGATTACATTGACGGTTATTATTTGATGGCCTATCTGGAAGGCCAAGATGGGGAACAAATCTGCGGCCTCGGTGGTATAGAAACAGAATATATTTGTCTTAAAAACTTATAAATTCAAATATAAATGAAAGAAGACAAAAACAAAAATCTATTATTCAAAACTGGTTCTCTAAAAACACAATTGCTAGTTACGGGAGGGGTTTTGGTATTAGGCGGAATAATTGCTTGGATTTTCATTGGCACTACGTTTGTTCAAGCAACCTCTCTTTTTAATGAGCAAATAGACAATCAAGTGGCGGTCAAAGTAACAGAATCAGAACCGGAGTCATTAACCAAAACCCGTCTGCTTGATGGCCGCATTGTAGCTAAAAATGATTATGACTTGTTGCCTATTGGGGTAATGATTGAAAATTTACCCAGTGTCCGGCCCCAATCAGGGTTATCCCAAGCGCAAGTAGTCTACGAAGCGCTGGTAGAAGGTTTTTCCACCCGTTTTTTGGCGGTTTTTGATCCTAAAGAACTGCCGGATGTAATTGGTCCGGTCCGATCGGCCCGTCCGTATTATTTAGAATGGATATCAGAATTTGATGGATTATATGTTCATGTCGGAGGAAGCCCAGAGGCTCTGGCGGCCGTGGACGGTTTAGGAATTAGGAATCTCGATGCTTTATTAAAGGGTCAGTACTTTTGGCGCGATCATTCCCAATCCGCCCCCCATAATCTCTACAGTTCTAAAAATTTGCTTGATTTGGCCATTCGCGACTTAGGATATCAGGAGGTAAAAGCTGTATTCGACCCCTGGCTTTACAGTGATGACCCGCCCCTGGAAGAGCGGCCTCAAGATGCTAAGAAAGTAATTATCAAATTTTCGGGATACTCCTATGAAGTAGAATACCGCTACGATCGGGAAACTGACGAGTACTTGCGATTTAATGCCGGTCAACCCCATTTAGATAAAAATACCGGCGAGCAGCTAAGAGCCAAGAATGTAATAGCGGTAGGGATTCCTCCGGTAGTTGATATCGGAGAAAAAGGGCGCTTAACTTTAGATATTAGTGGAGAGGGACGAGCTTTGGTAGCAAGGCACGGAGAAATAATTGAAGGAACCTGGAAAAAGCCCGACCGGCTAGCTAAAACTTGCTTTTACGATCAAGAAGGGAAGGAAATAGAGCTAGGAAGGGGTTCAACCTGGATTCACATTATTCCTGAGACCCAGGAATTTAGTTACGAATAGTAATAAAAAAGGGCAAGAATAACCAGGAAGGCGACCTTGTTTGACGAGGAACCTTCCTTTTATATTGACAGAAAAATGGTGTGGTGCTAGCCTAAAAAAGCGTATTTGCCCTTTTTGAGATAAGAATAATCTCCTAGTAATTTGCCTTTAGAAACGAGGTAGAGAATGTTAAAAATGTTAGAGAATATGATAATCGGTTACGGAGAAGGAGTGGTGACGGCGGGAGAAGTAGCACAAACGCTTTTTTGTCCCTCCCCCAATGAAGCTCTTATTGAGCAATTCAAGTCCCTCGTAAAAGAAGGAAAGATAAACAAAAGGCAAGTTGCAGATATTATTGAATACCTCAAAAGGAAAGCGCAATCCTACTTGGATTTCATCCAGCAACTGGAACTAGAAAATTCCGAGACAGTAAAAGTTCTTTAAGCTACTTTGCCCGTTTGAAAGCGTGACTTATCGTCTTAAGTCACGCTATTTTTTTTAGAGCTAATTTCCATAATTCTGTTTTGACCGGATAAATCTTTTATTACTCTAATTTCTGCTTTCGGAAAATTATTAAGTGCTATCACCTTGATCGATTTCAATTGAGCGGGCTGGATCTCTAAAAAAATTTTCCCCTGGGGATTAAGTTCAACGGAAGCTTGTTTTAAAAGATTTTCAAAATGTTCCAGCCCATTTTTTCTTCCAAAAAGCGCTTGATAAGGCTCAAATTTTATTTCTTTATTCTCATCTTTTTGAGAAAGATATGGTAAATTAGCAACAATAATGTCTATGGGATGAGCAATTGGTTTTAACAAATTGCCTACTACAAATTTGACTCGCTTAGCAACAGAGTATCGAGAAGCGTTTCTTTTAGCAACGGCAATAGCGTTTTTTGAGATATCACTGGCGATGATTTTTGCCTTAGGAAGATGCTTCGCCAGCGTAATGGCAATACATCCTGATCCGGTACCAATATCAGCAATTGTTGCTTTGGAATTTTTAGGAATCATTTTTAAAATTTCTTCAACTAGAATCTCAGTTTCGGGACGGGGAATAAGCACTCTTTGATCCACATAGAATTCAAGATTATAGAATTCCTTTTGGTGAGTTAAATAAGCAATCGGTTCAAGCCTCGATCTTCTTTTTAGAAGACTTTTTAACCAATAAACTTGATTTTTGTTTGCCATTTTTTCGGGATGAGCAAAAAGATATTCCCGTGATTTTTTTAATACATAGGATAATAAAACTTCTGCGTCTAGAACAGCAGAAGTAATTTTCTTCCTTTTAAGTAAATTAGTGGCTTGACTTAGCAGTTCATTTATCCCGTTAGAAGCAGAATACACCGCGGCTTGACCTATAGCCCTTCGGCTATGAAGGCTGGACTGTGGGGATGAATACTTGGTTGATTGTTTAGCGAACATAGGGGTTTAACATCCCGTGTGAGCCCTATTAGAGATGGATCTCCAACAGGGAGCTTCTAACGGGATTTATTTTCATGTAATTTCAGCATTCTTTTTTGATCCTCCTCTCTTAGACTAGAAATTATAAGATCTAGGTTGCCGTCCAAAATGGGCTGTATTTCATGCCAACTTTTTTTAATTCGGTGGTCAGTAATTCTATCTTGTGGAAAGTTATAAGTTCGTATTTTTTCTGCTCGGTCACCGGTGCCGATTTGCGATTTCCGAGTTTCTCCTCTCTGCTTGTTTTCCTCGTCCTGTTTTTTCTTTAATAATCGTGCCCGCAACACTTTTAGGGCTTTCTCCCGATTCTTAATTTGGGATTTTTCATCCTGGCAGGTTGTTACCGTGTTAGTCGGCAAGTGGGTGATTCTTACTGCGGAATCAGTGGTGTTAACACTTTGTCCCCCGTGCCCTGATGACCGAAACACGTCAATTCTTAAATCCTCGGGGTTTATTACTATATCTACTTCTTCTGCTTGAGGCAGAATGGCAACCGTAACAGTAGAGGTATGCACTCTTCCGCTTTTTTCCGTTTCGGGAATGCGCTGCACTCGATGAACGCCACTTTCATATTTTAGATCACTAAAAACATTAGAGCCGCTGATTTCAAAAATTACTTCTTTAAATCCGCCAATTCCAGTGCGATTAGTATTTAAGAGCTGGGTTTGCCATTTCTTATTCTCGGCATAGCGGGAATACATCCTAAAAAGGTCCGCCACGAAAAGAGCTGCTTCTTCCCCTCCGGCCCCTGCTCTAATTTCCACTATGATGTCTTTTTGATCCAGAGGATCTTTTGGTAGAAGAGCTAATTTTATCTTTTCTTCAATCTCTTTTTCTTCTGCCGTCAATCTTTGATATTCTTCTTCGGCAATCTGTTTTAACTCCCTTTCCTCCTCGTTATTGATAGTGTCCTCAGTCTCTTGAAGCGCTCTCTTGATTTCTTTTAATTTAGATCCAAGATTAATGGTCTCTTTCAATTCATTATATTCTTTTAAGAGGGCTTGCAATTTTCTCTGATCATTAGTAATTTCCGGATTCTGGAGTATCCTCTCTAATTCGTCAAAGCGCTCAGCTAATTTTTTAAATTTTTCTTCCATCCTGAAAAAAATATCCCTTAACTTACTATTTTAAAAAGAAAGGGATACGTTAAATTAGTTATTTTTTAGTTTTGGGCTTGATAGCTGTTTTTTCGACCGATTTCTTATTCCTTTTACTGTTTTTAGCTTTTTTAAAGGATTGGGCTTTTTCCTGAAGACGCTTGAATCGATCGACCCGGTGGGCAGTGTCAACAAATTTTTGTTTTCCGGTATAAAAAGGATGACAGGCCGAGCAGATTTCCACTCTGATGTCTTTGACGGTTGAGCCGGTGGTAAAAGTATTGCCACAGGCACAAGTGACGACCGCATCAGGATAATAGGCCGGATGAACGTTTTTTTTCATGAATTTAGATGATTTCGATTAATGATAAGCTTGGCCTTATCCTAACAAAAACCGTCTATTAATGCAAACCCTTGCCTTTTTTTACTCTTTAGGCTACAATAATAAAGCTTTAAAATTAATAACTCACATACTCCTTACCCCTAGTGGCTTTTAACCATCCTTGTCCAAATTTATTATTTGGATTAGGTTAAAAGGAAAGGAGTAGAGGCAGAAAGGAAAGATCATGAGAGAAATTACCCTTCTTGATTTATTAAAAAACGGTGTCCATTTTGGGCACCAAAAGTCCCACCGGCATCCCAAAATGGAACCTAACATCTTTACCGTTAGAAATGGGGTGCATATCATCAATTTAGAGAAAACATTAGAAAAACTAATCGAGGCACTTGAATTTATTCGCAAAACTGCTCAAGAAGGTGGGCAGCTTCTTTTTTTAGGAACCAAAAGACAGGCTAAAGAGATAATTAAAAAACATGCTCAAAGTTGCGGGATGCCGTATCTTACCGAAAGGTGGCTCGGAGGACTTTTCACCAACTTTACAAATGTATCAAGGCTTCAGAAAAAACTAAAAAAATTCGAAGAAGAAAAACAGTCTGGTGAACTGGAAAAATACACTAAAAAAGAACGCTCGAAATTTGAAAAAGAAATAGAAAAATTGGATCGCCTAGTAGGAGGAATAAAAGAAATGCACTCTTTGCCCAATGCCATATTCGTGGTTGATATTCGAGAAGAAAAGACAGCCATCCGAGAAGCAAGCAAGAAGAACGTGCCGATTGTCGCGATGGTGGATACTAATACTAATCCTGATCCTATTAATTATGTTATTCCCGCCAATGATGATGCGACCAAATCGATCGAATTCATTACCGGTTTAGTAGCCGAAGCGGTAAATGAGGGCAAGATGCAGGTAAAACAGAATCATTCGGAAGACAAGAAGAGTAAAGAAGCTACCGTTAAGTCATAATTAATCAACCAGTCGATACTAACAAATAAAACTATTATCATGCCAAAGACATCAATGGATCAAATTAGGGAATTAAGACAGAAAACAGGAGCAGGCGTAATGGATGCTAAAGAAGTCCTGGAAGAAACTAAGGGCGATATTGAAAAAGCAATAGAGCTGTTAAGAAAAAAGGGGCAAAAAATATCAGTCGAGAAACAATCAAGAGAAGCAAAAGAAGGATGGATTGGCCATTACGTTCATACTAACGGTAAGGTTGCGGCATTGGTAGAGTTATATTGCGAAACTGATTTTGTCGCTCGCAACGCAGAGTTTAAAGAACTGGCCCACAATATTGCCATGCAGATAGTTGCCCTGAACCCATCTTATCTTTCGCCCCAAGATGTTCCGGAAAAGGAGAAAGAAAAAGAAAGAGAGATCTATCGAGAGCAAATAAAAAATGAAAAAAAATCCCAGAACATTATCGATAAAATAGTTGAAGGCAAGCTGAGTAAATTCTATTCGGAAATTTGTTTGTTAAAACAACCATATTTCCAAGATGAAAAAATTACAGTTGAGGATTTAGTGACCGAAAAAATATCTAAATTAGGAGAAAAGATTGAAATTGGAAAATTTGTTAGACTGAATCTTTAGCGCTCAATTATGATATTAGACATTTCCATTTTTATTCTACTAGTCGCCAGCGCCGTTATTTTATTGATGATTCTTTTCCGAAAATTTTCGATTTTAGCCACAATTGACGTTGATTCCGTACCTCAAGAAAAAGTGGAGCAGAAAAAAGAAGATATCATAGAGATGCGCTTGAGGAGAAAATTGGAATGGTTGAAGAATAATCTGAATCGGATTATAAAACCAATTTTTGGTTTTTTGAATAATATTTTTAAACTTACTTATCAAAAAGTATTAGAGCTTGAGAAATCTTATCAAGAAAAATCACAAGCAGTTAGCGATGACCAGAACTTTAATCAACAGAAAACAAGAGCTTTACTTTCCGAAGGGGAGGAGCTTTATAATAGTGAAGATTACGGACAATCCGAAAAAAAATTTATTCAGGTGATTAGTCTTGATTATAGAAATGTGGAAGCTTACGACGGTCTAGGAAAGGTGTATTTAGCGCAAAAAGATTATGAGCATGCTATTGAGGCTTTTCAGCACGCCCTGAAACTGGAGGATAAGAGTAGCGGCGTACATTGTGATATTTGTCAGGTATATAAAGAATTAGGGGATTTTGACAAGGCGGTATTGTATATCCAAAAGGCCATTGAACTTGATCCCAATAATCCGAAATACCTTGACGCTCTAATAGAAATCAGTATACTCAAAAAGAACAGATTTTTAGCCAAAGAGGCTTATCGGAAGTTGAAAAAGGTGAATCCGGAAAACCAAAAACTTAGCGAGCTGGAGAAGAAGATTGAAAACATATAAAAGTGCCGACGTAACTTCCTCCTACGCTCTCATTACATTCAAGCTTCGGAGGACGAGATGAATATTATTAGTTATCTTCTCGCCCATCGGAGCTCCGATGATAATCGGAGCGTAGTTGGGCCGAGATAGCTCAGTTGATAGAGCACTTCCATGGTAAGGAAGGGGTCACGGGTTTGAGTCCCGTTCTCGGCTCCAGAAGTGATGGAGCAAGCTCTTAAACAAATATTGAAAATAAAGTAATCCTGGGTGGGTACCAAAGCGGTCAACTGGATCAGACTGTAAATCTGATGCCTTCGGGCTTCGGGGGTTCGAATCCCTCCCCACCCACCAGAAGCTTTTATGAAATAAAAGCGAACTTTAAAATTAATAAGGGATTCGAACGGGCAGAAGCGAACAAGTTCCCTGAGCGAAGACGAACTAAGCTCGTCGAAGCCGAAGGGGACAAGAGAGCGTCGCCGAGCTACCGGCGGCAGGTCGGCGCTGCCCAGGACACCGAATCCCTCCCGGCCCACCAGGCCGCCTTAGCTCAGTGGTAAAGCAGTGGTTTTGTAAACCATGGACGCGGGTTCGATTCCTGCAGGCGGCTCCACGGATTTTAGTTGATTAGTGGATTTGTTAATTAGTTAATTAGATGAATTAAGAAACCCCAATAAATCAATTAACCAATTAACAACCACCGGGCGTCCTGAATTAAACATTAAATAATACAGCGATGCCCAATTCATTCCAAGATCTAAATATCTGGAAAAAAGGATATGATCTTTTAAAGAAAGTCTATCAGCTTACTGAAAAATATCCTAAAGACGAAAAATACCTTCTGGTTCAAGATACTCGTCGTTCCGCGAATTCCATTATTGCCAATATCGCGGAAAGCCACGGCCGTTATTTCTTCGCGGACAAAATCAGAGTCCTCTATATTGCCAGAGGAGAAGCAGAAGAAACAAGAAGCCATTTAAAGGTTGCCGAAGGATTGCACTACGTTACCGAAGAAGAATTTCTGAATATTGATAAAGAATACGAATGGCTTACAATGGGAATTAGTAAATATATTAATTATCTATCCCAAAATAAAAAACCCCCCATTCACTAATCAACTAATTAACCAATCAACCAACCCTATGTCCCAAGACAATCTCATCAAACTGGAATGCTCTGAATGCCACAGAATCAATTATCATTCCAAAAAAAACAAAAAGACAATTAAAAATCGGCTGGAACTTAAAAAGCACTGCAAGTGGTGCAAAAAGCATACGGTTCATAAGGAAACGAAGTAACGGGGGGTGTATAATTTATAAGTTTTAGTTTATAAAATCGTTAACTAGAACAAGCATTTTAAAATCCGAAATCCGAAATTCTAAATCATAAACAATATTGAAATTCGAATGTTTCAAATTCGAAACATCTGTTTAAAGGCAAGGTTTGCCTGCCAGCCGAACTGTCAAGGCAGGCGGGGAAAATTAAAATTTGTGATTTAGGATTTAAACCTGGGGGGCGTAGTTTAGTGGTAGAATGGTGGTCTCCCCGCCTGATGTCATTTTGACAGGAGCTTAAAAGGGAGCTTGGTTTCCGCCAGAGGCGGATCCGCCTACTTTAGTATAATAAATGTAATGTGGCGGAAAGTGGTATAATATCGGTCTCCCCGCCCGCCTTTGAACGCCTTTGATGGGGGAGTAGTTCAATGGTAGAATATGGGTCTCCAAAACCCGGGACGAGGGTTCGATTCCTTCCTCCCCTGCCACCCGAAACGGTGGCGTCTCCCTGCGCTCATAGAGCTACGGGCGACAGGTCGCTCGCTGGTAAAAACATAGGGTTTTTGCCAGTCCCAAGCGATTTTCCTGTCAATAAGGCGGTGGTTCGTTCCGATTTTTTCCACGAATGATTTTATTTCGCTAAAATCATTAGTCGAAGCAAGTTTTTCGGCGTGGTTAGCGGATTTTATCCATTCTCGCAAGGGTTCGATCCACATTAACCCCTTATGGTCAAAAGCGGACTTTCTCGCAAGAAGGTCTGTTTTTGATTTAATCAATTCATTCTTTTTCGCAAGATAGGTTTCTTTTTCTATGGTGTTTTCAAGAAAAGCGTTTACCAATTTATCAATCTTATTTTCTGTTTCCTTAATTTGATTATCAAGCTTTTGACTGTATTCTTTAGTATTATCTTTTTCATTTGTTTCCCACTCGTCAACTTTAGCTAGCATTTTATTACTCCAATCATTTGGTATAAAAACATGGCGAACCCTTGCTCGAATTTGCTGTAACAAATCTTTATCCTGAAGATACTTTTGAGAACATTTACCAAACTTTTTTGTACAACGATAATAACGATATAATCCACCGCGGCCTTTGCAAAATTGGGCAGTAATAGCACCACCGCATTCACCGCACCGGAATAATCCCAAAAAAGGGAAATTATGTTTCTTTCTGCTTCTGGTCGGCCTGCTTCGTTTTCTAACCACTTCTTGTACTTTATCAAACAATGGTTTAGGTATAATCGGCTCGTGGCTTCCCTCGTAGGCCTCACCGTTTCTGACAATAATACCGATATAAAGTTGATTAGTAAGCAAGCGGTGGATTGTTCCTTTGGCAAGCGGTTTACCAGTAGCGCTAACCACGCCCCAAAAACTAAGCCGGTTAGCCATGCTTTCCAAACCATATTCACCAGTGGCAAATTCTTCAAATACTTTTTTCACAACTTTAGCTTTAATGGAGTCGGGCTCAATGGTATGATTTTTTAAATTATTAATATAGCCAAAAGGAGCCAGTCCCGGCAGTTCTCCCCGTCTTAGTTTTTGGCGATTACCTCGTTTTACATTCTCACTTAAATTATCAGAGAAATATTTTGACTGGCCAAAGGCGACCTGTAACATAAAAAGTCCTTGAGGGGTTGGTTCAAACCAGAAAGTAGGGAAGCGCAAAGAGGTGATTTTGCCAATATCTATTAAATAAATGATTTGACCGCCATCAACCGAGTTTCTGGCTAATCTGTCCGGATGCCAAGCTAAAATTCCAACTGGTTCTTTAGAAGCATAAATTTTTTCTATCATTTTATTAAAAACCATTCTGCCAGGTGTTTTAGCGCTTTTGCTTTCCGTAAATTTTTCAAAAATAGTAATATTTTCTTTTTGAGCAAATTCAGAAAGTTCAACCAGTTGAGCTTCAATAGACATTATTTGCCGTTCTTCATCTTCACTTGATTTTCGGGCATAAAGAAAAAATTTCATAAATTTTGCGATTAATTATTAAGTCGCCTTTGGCCATGTGTTTTTAAAGGAAAAACTTGCTTCGTCTTGTCGCCGATAAGGCGACAGTGGAAAAAATTGGAAAGCATAAACTTTTAAAATAAAGTAAAAGTTTATGTTTAACCCCGCTATGCGGGGTACGAACCACCGCCTTCTTGACAGGAAAATCGCTTGGGACTGGCAAAAACCCTATGTTTTTACCAGCGAGCGACCTGTCGCCCGTAGCTCTATGAGCGCAGGGAGACGCC
>PEXU01000008.1 GCA_002774635.1 Candidatus Kerfeldbacteria bacterium CG08_land_8_20_14_0_20_40_16
AAAAACTCCAAACGAAATGCTAGAATCCATGGTGCCAAAAGTCCTTAGCTAAAACAATTACTGAAAACTGATTGAAAAAAAGGTAAAAATGTGATATACTATAAACAGTCATTTTATCGAAATAAGCCAAAATGGCGCTTTTAAATTACCATGCCTACTATGCTTGAACAAAAATTTGAACAGCAGCCTAACTCTGAAATTACTCCAGAAAGGCCGGTTACACCAGAAGCTCCGAAAGAAAGAGTAGAAGCGGAGAAGGATTTAGAAGAACTGGAGAGGCAGATTGCTAAAGAGGAACAGAAAGCTGCTCCGGCTCAATCGGTTGCCGCTCCCCCGACTCCCGCACCGAGCGCTATTCCTAAATCCGAAACCAGAAAACAAATTGAAAAAATTCTCTCGGAGGATTTAGTTGATATTTATCGGGCCATGGATGCTAATCAAAAACTTATTTTTAAGCAAAAGGGAGAAGAGACTGCTTCCCTGATTGAAAATTTGGTACAAACTGCCAAGGCAACGGCCAAAAAAGTCATTACTCTAATCAGAGAATGGCTGAAGTTGATTCCCGGAGTAAATAAATTCTTTTTAGAACAGGAAACTAAAATCAAGACTGATAAAATTTTGGCAATGACTAAAAAGAAAGAGGGAGAGTAAGAATGCGGAATACTTTACCCCCTCCCGTTACCAGCGAATCTTTTTTTTCTAATCCAGTAGTGATCGGATTAATTATTCTAGTGATCGCTGTTTTTGGCATTACCGTTCTGATCCTTAGCATTAGAAAAATTCTAAGAAAGCAGTACTATCTGCCGGAGGAATATCATAATGTTACTCTGCTAATAATGGTACCTAAGGAGTTTTCCAGGGAAGAGGATAAAGAAAAAGAGCTTAAGCAGTTAATCGGAATGGCGGAAAACTTATACGCCAATTTGGGGGGCCTTAAGCCGCAAGGGGGCCTGCGGGCATTTTGGTACGGCCGAAGAGACCACTTCGCTCTGGAAATAGTCAAAGAGAAAGACAATGTAATTTCCTTTTATGTTACTTGCCCCAAGTATTTTCAGCGATTTTTAGAACAGCAGATTCACGCTCAGTATCCCGAGGCGCAAATCGAGCCAGTGGACGATTACAATATTTTCACGCCCCAGGGCATTATTCAGGCCGCTTATCTGACGCTTAAGAAAAAATATATTTTTCCCATTCAGACTTATCAAAAGCTGGAAGCGGATCCGTTGAACGCCATTACTAATTCGCTTTCCAAATTTCAAACGGACGAGGGCGGAGCAATTCAGATAATTGTCCGTTCGGCCAAGGCCTCGTGGCACTCCTGGCCAGCCAAAGTCGCCTCGGAAATGCAACAGGGAAAAAAGCTGAAAGAGGCGATGAATGCGGCGGGCGGCACTGGCTTTTTCGGTTTCTTGAGCGGGATGTTTAAAATGTTTTTTTCGCATAAATCCAAAGAAGACGACTTACTGACCAAACAGCAGTTGCATCAGCTTTCACCCATGGAAGAGGAAATTGTAAAATCCCTCGAAGAAAAAACCAGCAAGGCGGGGTTTGATGTCAATATCCGGATTGTTGTCTCAGCCAAACGGAAAGAACAGGCGCAGGCTTACTTGAGGAATATTATCGATTCGTTTTCCCAATATTCCGGCTATGAATACGGCAATGGATTTACCGCCGTACAGGTGGGCAACAACCCCCGCTTGATTCATGATTTTATTTATCGGAATTTTAATGAAAAACGCTCCTTTATTTTAAATACCGAAGAAGTGGTCAGTCTTTATCACCTTCCTTTGCCTTACACGGAGACACCCAATATCCGGTGGCTGGGCGCCAAAAAAGCACCTCCTCCTAACAACTTGCCCAAAGAGGGAGTAATTTTAGGAGAATGTGAATATCGCGGACAAAAATCCGAAGTGCGGATCAAAAAAGATGATCGAGAAAGACACCTTTATATTATTGGCCAAACGGGCTCGGGCAAGTCTTACACCATGGCCAATTTAGCGGTGCAGGATATCCAAAACGGAGACGGTTGCTGTTTGATTGACCCGCACGGGGGCTTAATTGATGAATATGTTTTGCCCAACGTACCCAAAGAACGGGCGGACGACGTAATTTATTTCGATCCCGCTGATTTAGAAAGACCAATCGGCCTGAATCTTCTGGAATACGATCCTAAATATCCAGAACAGAAAACGTTTATGATTAATGAGATGATTAAGATTTTTGACAAGCTGTATAATCTGGCTCAAACCGGCGGGCCGATGTTTGAACAATATATGCGCAATGCCATGCTTTTAGTAATGGATGATCCAGAAAGCGGGGCAACTTTACTCGAGATACCGCGGGTACTGGCCGATAAAGAATACCGCCGCTACAAATTATCCAAAATCACCAATATTGTAGTTAAAAGATTTTGGGAAGAAGAGGCGGAAAAAGCGGGCGGCGAGGCGGCCCTGGCCAATATGGTTCCCTATATCACCAGCAAATTGAATACTTTTATCTCTAATGACTACATGCGGCCGATTATTGCTCAGCAAAAAAGCGGCTTTAATTTTAGAGAGGTAATGGATCAGGGCAAGATTTTACTGATCAATTTGTCCAAAGGACGGATCGGTGATCTTAATGCCGAGCTTTTGGGGCTAGTAATAGTCGGGAAAATTTTGATGGCCGCTTTAAGCAGAGTGGATATTCCCGAAGCGCAGCGCCGCCCGTTTTATCTTTACATTGATGAGTTTCAAAACTACGTAACCGAAAGCATTGCCGTAATTTTATCGGAGGCCAGAAAGTACAAGCTTTGCCTAACTATGGCGCACCAGTATGTTGGTCAATTAGTAAAAAACAACGATACCAGCATTAGGGATGCGGTTTTCGGCAACGTCGGTACGATTGTCGCTTATCGAGTAGGGGTAGAAGATGCCGAGCTATTTGCTAAACAGTTTGAACCAGTTTTTAATGAATATGATGTGATGAACGTGGACAAATATTCCTTCAATCTAAAACTCTTAATTGATAACAGCCATGCGCGTCCCTTTAGCGCCAGGGGAAGAACCTTGCCGAAAGGGAATCCGGCCAAAGTTTCGTCCCTTAAGGAGCTTTCGCGATTAAAATACGGAAGAGAAAAAAACATCATCGAAGCGGAAATCATTGATCGTGCTAAGAAAATAGAGGAACAGCAAAGTTAACTTTTTTGTACCAAAGGAAATCAATTTAGAATGTCAGAACTTTTTTTTAATTTTGTCTTACTTCTACTGATTTTGATTGTTTTTGGTTCAATGATGGTGGCAAGTTTCCGAACTGCTCCTTGGGTACCTTCTCGAAAAAAAGATCTAAGAAGATTGATTGAACTGGCAGAAATAAAAAAAGGCGAGGTAGTTTACGAATTAGGATCCGGGGACGGCCGGATCGTTTTGGAATTAGCCAGGCGGTATGAGGCTAAAATTATTGGATATGAAATTTCGGTCATCCCTTATTTAATATCCCAAATTCGTCTCTGGCTAGTGAACACATTTTTTGTTCATAGAATGAAGGGAGAGGCAAAAATTTTGTACCGGGATTTTTTTACGGCTGATTTTAGCCAGGCCGACGTGCTTGTTTTTTTTCTTACCCCTTATGGATTGAAAAGATTGGAAAAAAAATTTAGATTGGAAATGAAAAGGGGGAGTCGGATTATCTCTTACATTTTTCCCTTAAGAATATTCTCGCCAAAATCTATCAGTAAACCCACTAAGACCAGTAATCCCATCTATTGCTATCACTTTTAAAACGGCTAAATTAAGCCATTTTCGGGGCTTTACGGAAAAGCCCTTTTAATTTACTTTGACTATTTTTTGAGATATGCTAAAATAAGTTCAAAACCCAAAAGCTAAAAACCAAAACAATTTATCGAAACAAGAACAAAAGTCAAATAAAATCAAAATTAAATATAAAATATAACAATAATAAAAGCCGGGGAGGAAAATAAAAATGATCGACGAAAATAAACTAACTCAAATAAAACAAATGATTGCTTCGGCCGAAGAAGCAATTCATTCCGCCAAGCAGATGTTAAGCGACGCTGCGGGAGCAGATTTTTTTGAGGAAGGCGGGGACGTTACGGTTAAAGCGAAAACAGTGGGTAAAGTAGCAGAAGGCGGTAGAATAATTGAAGGTATTTTTGATGGACTGAATATGATCGGCCCAGATGGAAAACAATACAATATACCGGCCAATTACGCCTCTAAGTCCAAATTAGTAGAGGGCGATGTGCTAAAATTAACCATTTCAGACGATGGTTCTTTTGTTTATAAGCAAATTGGCCCAGTGGAACGGCGGCGCCTGATCGGCAGTTTGGTGCAAGACGAACAAACTGGGGAATATCGGGTGGTTGCCAGCGGAAAAAGCTATAAAGTGCTTTTGGCCAGCATTACTTATTTTAAAGGAGAAACGGGTGATGAGGTGGTAATTTTGATCCCCAAGGACAAACAATCTAACTGGGCAGCTGTGGAGAATATCGTTAAAGGCGGAGGTACGATCGAAAATAGAACAGAATCAGTGGTAATTGAAGAGCTGGATCAAAAAGAAGATAATCCGGAAGGAAAGGAAGAATCAGAGAAAGAAAAAGACCAAGAAGAAAAAATAGAGGATCTGGAAATTTAAAAGGAAGTTATTTTCCGATTAAATCAGGGATAGCTTGTAGTTTTTAGCTTATTAGGAGCGACGAGCGGTCAATCAGGTAGATAATCCTTAAAGGATTTTTTTATTACCCCAATAACAAGATTGCACAAGATTAAAATAAAGGCTAAACTAGGATTAGTTTATTAATCAAAAATATGCCCTCAACGCTTTATCGCAAATATCGACCCCAGTTTTTTAAAGAGATAGTCGATCAAAACCACATCAAAATAACATTGATCAATGAACTGGAAAGCGGTCGGATCGCCCATGCTTATTTATTCAGCGGTCCGCGCGGCATTGGCAAAACCACCACGGCTCGGCTTTTGGCCAAAGCTTTGAACTGCCAAAAGCGCGCTTCTGGCCAAGCGGAGTCCTGTAACCAGTGCCCTTCCTGCGTGGAAATAAACAAAGGCCACTCCTTAGATTTAATTGAAATTGATGCCGCCTCGCATACCGGCGTGGACAATGTCCGGGAAAACATCATTAATAATTCCCGGGTTGCTCCGGTTTCCAGCAAATACAAAGTGTTTATCATTGATGAAGTGCACATGCTTTCGATTTCGGCCTTTAATGCCCTTTTAAAAACATTGGAAGAGCCGCCGGAAAACGTGGTGTTTATTTTAGCCACGACGGAACTGCATAAAGTCCCTCAGACCATTATTTCTCGCTGTCAGCGCTTTGATTTTCAAAAAGTGGGGGTAGGGGATATTGTGGAACGCCTTTCTCGAATCGCCCAAGCGGAAAAAATCAAAGTAGATCCCAAAGTGTTAGAAGCAGTTGCTTTGTCGTCTGAAGGAAGCGTGCGGGATGCCGAAAGTATGCTGGGTCAGATTTTTTCTTTAGGGGAAAAAGAAATCACCTTTGACCTGGCCGAACTGGTGATCCCTCACTCCGACGCCAAACTGGTAATTGAACTTCTGGAATATCTTTTCATGAGCGACACGGCCGGAGCACTCGGACTGATTAATCGTTTAGTAGAAGAGGGGTTAAACATCAAGCATTTTATGAGGAGTGTAATCGAACTATTAAGAAAAGCGATTTTGCTGAAAGTTTCTCCGCTACTAGATGAATTTTCCACTATTGAGCTTGATTCGGAACAGGTGAAAAAGCTGAATAAAATTGTGGAAAAGACCAGTGCGAATCAGCTGCTGAAATGGATTAATATTTTCTTAAGCAAGGAACCCCTTTTAAAAACCAGTTCCGAAATCATCCAGCTGCCTTTAGAAATAGCCGTTTTAGAGATAATCGAATCTTCAGAAACAAACGTGGTTACCCCTTCTTCTTTTGCTAAGCCAGCGCCGCCCCCTAAAGCCAGCTACTTAAAAAAACCGGAAATTAAAACAAAAGCCATTCCTAAAAGCCCTGCCGCGACTAAAGAAAATCCGGCCCCAAAGACGCCGCCGGTGATCAAACTTTCCGATATCAAGAAAAAGTGGAACCAGTTTTTGAATGAACTAAGAAAATACAATCATTCCTTGGCCTTGACCTTGCGCGTCAGCGAGATTGTAAGCCTAGAAGAGAATGTGCTGACTCTGGGATTTGGCTACCGGTTTTATTTAGACCGGGTGTGGGAGAAGAAAAATAAAATTATTACTGAAGAAGCTTTGGAGAAAATATTCGGTGCGGTTCTTAAAATTAAATGCGTGGTGCAGGAAGAGTTAAGAACCAAACTAGCGCCGAAGATAAAAGAGCTGAAAAGTGACCAAACTGATAATTCCCTAAAAGAAGCTCTTGACGCCTTTGGGGGAAAAGTCGTAGAATAGCGAAAAGCGTAAAGCGAAAAATGAAATTGCAGTTTAAAGTTCAAAATTTTTAATTTTTAGCTTTACACTATTTAAATTTTTAGTTATAAGCATTGGGGAGTAGCCAAGTGGTAAGGCAATGGACTCTGGCTCCATGATCGGGGGTTCGAATCCCTCCTCCCCAGCCAGTCAGAATATTCGGCGCTTTTGCTTATTGATTATTTAAAATATTTTTATAAAACAAAGTAAGTGTAACTGGGGTAGTAAAACACTTTCCCTCTTTAAGATAAGTTCTAATACGCTCCACTCGAGACAGTTTTTGGGCCTCCTGGGGGTAGCTATAAATAACCGAGTAAACCTCGGTTTTTTACTTGTCCCGGACGCAAAGTATAACGAGCGATCCGGGATTGATTTTTAATTGAGGATATTTTTCTTTTTGCCCCTAAGGGGCACTTGTTCTTTTGGCAGCAAAAGAACCAAACTTGTCCTGAGCGAAGTCGAAAGGACTGCTGGGGCGACTAATGCGTCGTAGCGTTAATTGTTACTCCTACTTCTTTTTTTGGTTTAGAGTCGCCCCAAATCCCAACGTGTTTTTGGTATGTTGCTCTATCTTTGTTCGTAATCAAACAATCAGCAAGCTTTGTAATTTGTAATTTATGATGTGTGATTTATTTAGTATTTAGTCCCCGATTTAATCGGAGATGTAATTTGTGATTTACCGCTATGGATGGTTTTTTCTTGACTGATTTAGATTTATTTTATAGGGTGAAAGTAAACAGATTTTCCAATAATCATCAAGGAGGTGTTTGATGTTCTTTAATAAAAGGCTTCTGGGACTGTTTCCGCTAGGCTTAATCATTGTCCTGGCCGGGGCGCCAGAGTGTGCCGCTCCTCAAGATTGTTTGACTATCGAAGACGGCTTTTGCGAGCTAACGGTCTGCTATCAGGTTGATTTTCAAGACGGCTTTTATCAGCTGGAGTCCGTTGAAATGGAGGCGGTGGTTGATTCCAGCGATAGCGGCTTGGTTGTTTATCATCCTTTTATCACTCAAGTGGTGCTGTTTCCCGGCGGTTCCAGCTTAATAATAGACAACCAATCATCGCACAATTTTGATTTGGTTATTTATCCGGAAGCTGATAAAATTGGCCAGGCGGTAGAAAAAATTTTTGCCGGCGAGCAGGTTGAGCTGGTACTTGGTCAAGGCTGGGCGGCCTTAAAGGCAGAAACGCCCGTGATTAACGGTACGGTCAAAGTCATTCCGCAGCAAAAAGCCAAAAAATCGTCCAATAAGAAATGGACCTAGGGTTCATTAAATAAACAGTCTAAAACTCCACCTCCAAAGCAGGGGTGGTTTTTTTGTATCATAATTCACAAAACCAATCACAATAAAAGAAACTTTAGCTAAAAAATATAAGTAAAAAGCCTTTAGTCAATCAATCTTGATGGGTACTAAAGGCTTAGGGGATAGTTCCGTTGCACTTGGCGATGACAATAATGATTATTATGGCTAAAACGCCAATCAGCAGTAATTTTAGCTGTTCCTTCTGCTGAAAATTCATATTTCCTCCAAAGAACAAATAATGGCCGGTAAGGTACTGTACTCCAAATACCTTATTTTATCAAATTTTCCCATCCCCACCTTGAAGGGATTTTTATTTCCCCCAAAATCAGCTATAATGATTTCAATCGCCGAAAAGGCGGTTTTTTGATAGAATAGAAATATGCCTGAAGTTGTTGAAATTATTACTCCTAAGAAAATTCTACTAGACGGCCTGCTGTTTAGTTCTAAAAAAGCCCGGCGCGGGTTTGTTTTTGTGCACGGGCTTTCCAGCTCGGTGTTCTCTAAGTTGAAGCTAGTGGAGGAACTGGCGAAAAACGGCCTAGTTTTAAATTTCAGCAACCGCGGCCACGACAAAGTGACCAGGGTTCAAAAACTGGATGCGCGCAATAAAAAAGGATACCGTTCAGTCCGAGCCGGCGGAGCGCACGAGGTATTTACAGAATGTAAAGATGATCTGCAAGGCGCCGTTAATTTTATGAAAAGAAGGGGAGTGAAAGAAATAATTTTAGTGGGCCATTCCACCGGCTGTCAGAAAATCGTCTATTATCTAGCGAACAGCAAGGTAAAAATCAAGGGAGCGGTGTTATTATGCCCAATGAGCGATTATGCCGGAGCAGTTCAGGAATATGGAGTAAGAAAATTGAAAGCGGTGGAAAAACAGGCCCGTCAGTTAGTAAAATCCAGAAAGCGACACCAGCTTTTACCGCTTGATTTATGGCCGGGTTATGAGGATGCCCAGCGTTTTTTGAGTTTATATACTCCCCAAAGCAAGGAAAATATTTTTCCTTATGATGATAGCACTAAACCAGTTGCTTTGAAAAAGATAAAATATCCCTTACTGGTTGTTTTGGCGGGAAAAGACGAGTACCGCGATCGGCTGATAAAACAAATTGCGGCTTGGTTTCAAGCAAATTCCCGCAGTCCCAAAAGCAAAACAATTATTATTCCTCAAGCTTTCCATTCCTTAGAAGGCAAAGCAAGACCAGTGGCATCTCAAATCAGCAAATGGGCCGGGTTGGTTTGAATTTTCTTTAATTAATAATAATCAAACAACTTTTGTTTTACCTCGTAGTTTCTATTGAGCTAGTTTTAATTCTGATTTTGTTGTTATTTATAATTTATTTCGGCATTCCTTTTGTCAAAGGAGCTCCTTTTGCCGTGTCCACGCCGGGAAAAACTAGAAAAATATTGGAGCTAATTAATAGGTATTTGAATAACAAAGGGTAAAGTCCGATTATTCGGACCTAAAATGTTTAATTATCAGCTTAAATAAAAGGTTTTCCTGATCTTTAAAACTTAATTTTCT
>PEXU01000028.1 GCA_002774635.1 Candidatus Kerfeldbacteria bacterium CG08_land_8_20_14_0_20_40_16
ATACCAGAAATTTATCATTTCTGGTCCGAAATTTCAAACTTTACCCTAAGATATATATCAGCTATTTGAATTATTAGACGTAATTACTAATTTAAATTAGAATACCCTTACGGGGTGCTTCTGAGAGGTTATTTAAAGAAAAAGTAATAAGTTTCTAACGGGGTATAGCGTCCCGTCATCCCGTCATTCGACGGGACAGGTTACTACGGGACAGGCAGTTGCCTGCCCGCCTGTGCCAGGCATGGCAGGCGGGGCTAGCGCGCACGCTTCGCCAGTCTTCGCTAAGGCTACGGCTGGTAAAGGTGCTGGAGTTTACATCATTAAATAAATTCAAGTGCTCGGGGCATGGCGCAGTTGGTAGCGCGCACGCTTCGGGTGCGTGAGGTCGTGAGTTCAAGTCTCACTGCCCCGACCACTTGAATTGATATTAATTGATGCAGGTCTACCCCACAAAGCTTCAACGTATAGTGGGGGATCGGGGTTCAAGCTTGCCCCGTAAACACGAGCGTAGCGAGTGTTATACGGGGTCCCTCCACCCCGACCATCTGAATGTTTCAATTAGATCAAGGCAGTCGCCTGCCCGCTTCGTATGGCGAAGCAAGGCGGGCGGGGGCGGGGGTGCGTAAGATTCCGGGTTCAAAGACCAATCTAAACATTGCGAATTTTCAGCAAGAAAGTTAAAATTATGATTACAGTTAAAAACGAAGGAATAATTTTAGAAAAAACAAATCTAGAATTCGAAAGTAAGGCTGTTTTCAACCCGGCCTGTATTCAAACGGATGCCATCACCCATATGTTCTATCGGGCAATTAACCACAATGATATTTCTTCTATAGGTTACTGCCAATTAGTTGGTAATAAAGTTGTAAAGAGACTTAAGGAACCGATTCTCTTTCCAGAGTATGATTACGAAAAAAAGGGTGTAGAAGATCCCAGAATCACTTTTTTAGAAGGAACATACTACCTTCTCTACACCGCTTATGACGGTAAAAACGCCCTCGTTGCCTATGCGACAAGTAATGATCTTGTCCATTTCGTCAAACAAGGTCTCATCTCGCCGCAAATTTCTTACGATGAGGCCGAGGATATTTTCCGTGGATCAAAAGTCGAAGAGAGATACATCATGTTTGAGAAATTATACAAACAAAGAGATGGAAAAAATATTTTACTATTTGAAAAAGACGCTTTCCTTTTTCCTAAAAAAATCAACCATAAATTTGTTCTTTTTCACCGCATTCTGCCCGGAATCCAAATTATTTACTTTGACAGTTTCTCGGAACTTACGGAAAATCGCTGGCGCGATTATTTAAAGAATCTCAATGATTTTATCGTCCTTGATCCTCTCTATTGGTATGAAAACCGCAATATTGGCGGTGGTTGTCCCCCCATTGAAACAAAAGACGGATGGCTTATTATCTATCATGCGGTAGAGAATACCCCTGCCGGGAAAGTCTATCATGCCTCTGCGGCCCTGCTTGATCTTAAAAATCCCCTCAAAGTTTTGGGACGATTAAAAGAACCCTTGTTTTCCCCCAGGACTGCTTGGGAAAGAAATGGCGTTGTGAATAACGTTGTTTTTCCTACCGGAATAGTAGAAAGAGATAAAAAACTCTATATTTATTATGGGGCTGCTGATACGCATATTGGTGCGAAATCCGTCGACCTCACCGAACTGTTGACTGAACTAAAAAACAATTCCCTAAAACTATAAGTCCCGTTAGAAGTCTTAGGGGAAAACGTTTTAGGAACATTATGAATCAACAAATAAAATCGAAGGTAAATAAAGCAATTCCTGACGGGATGGACTATAACCAGCCGCCGCCAGGGCGGGATCCCGCTGTGGTGGGACAAAACAAATCTTTAATAGTCTGTCTTTCCACCTTTCCGCCACGAAAATGCGGTATCGCTACTTTTGCCACTGATCTCACCAATGCCATTGACAAAATGTTTGTTCCTTCGGTTGAATCAAAGATTGTCGCGATGAATCTTACTGAGATAAGTCTTTTGCCTTATCCTAATAAAGTAATTTTCCAGATAAGCCAGCCTAACGAGAAAGACTATGTTGACGCTGCCAACAAGCTCAACCAACTCAATAAGGTAGGGCTGGTTAATATTCAACATGAATTCGGTATCTTCGGAGGGGAATATGGCTCACACTTGCTCCTTTTTCTGAAAAAGATTCAGAAACCGGTGGTCACTACCTTCCATACTGTTCTTCCTGCTCCAGACGAAAAAAGGCGCAGCATTGTTCAAGCAATCATGAAATATTCGAAAGGAATAGTTGTTATGACCCACTCCTCGAAAGAAATTCTCAAGAGGGATTATGGGTTGAATCCTAATCGGATCCAAGTTATTCCTCATGGAATTCATCATGTTCCCTATAGGACCAGTGAGCACGCCAAGTCTCTTCTCGGCATATCTCACAAACTGGTTCTTTCCACTTTTGGGCTCCTTAATCCCGGCAAGGGGATTGAGTATATAATCGATGCTCTGCCGCCGGTAGTAGTAAAGTTCCCTAATGTCCGATTCCTTGTCGCTGGTGTCACTCACCCTGCTGTTTTGGAACAGGAAGGGGAAAACTACCGCAATTCTCTTATTAAAAAAGTCTATAAACTTGGCCTAAGCGACTACGTTCTTTTTTATAATACTTATTTTGATCAAAATTACCTCTCTAGATTTTTAGAAGCTACTGATGTCTATCTTTCTCCCTCCTTAGATCCAAACCAGAGTGTCTCTGGCACTTTATCTTATGCCTTGGGCAGCGGCCTTCCGGTGATATCCACCGCCTTCGCCCAAGCCAAAGAAGACATTACTGATGAAGTTGGTATATTGGTTGATTTTAAAAACTCGCCGGCTTTTGCCGATGCGATCATTAAATTACTAGACAATGATCAATTACGTCTGCAGATGGGCAAAAGCGCTTATTTCCGCACAAGACACATGACCTGGGAAAATGTCGCCCTTTCCTACCTGAAATTTTTTTCGCGATTTGTACCCGAGTTAACCTTAGAACAAAAAAAACTGCCACCTATCAAACTTACGCATTTAGCTAAATTGACCGATAATTTTGGCATTATTCAGTTTGCCAAGCTAACCGAACCGGATCTTTCTTCCGGATATACCTTAGACGATAATGCCCGAGCCTTAATCGTTGCTACCCTCCATTATAAAAAATTTGGGACCCGTTCTTCACTAAAACTTATTTCCATATACTTAAACTTTCTTTATCGGGTAGCCAAACCCGATGGTTATTTCGATAACTATGTCAATTCAAACCGCGCTATTGATGAACAAAGAAATATCCAGGAAAGTTCAGAAGATCCCAGCGCCAGGGGCCTGTATGCCCTTGCTTTAGTTTCCGCTACCAAACAGATTCCTAAATGCTTTAGAAAACAAGCCCATTCCTTATTTGAACAAAGTTTCCGGAAAAACGTTGCTTTCTCTTCGCCTCGGGCCATCGCTTTTTTTATTAAGGCTCTCAACTGCTTACTTTCTAAATGGAAAGAACCTAAAGTCCTCGCTGTATTAAGTCACTACTGTGAACAACTTGTGACTCTATATGAGAAGAGTCACTCGCCGAGCTGGGAATGGTTTGAACCTTATTTAACATATTCAAATGCCATCCTGCCGGAAGCACTTCTCCTCGGATACAAAATAACCGGCGAGAGAAGATACCTCGAAGTGTCTGAAAAAACCCTTAGCTTTTTAATTAAACATACCTTTAAGGACAGTATGTACATTCCTATCGGTCAAAGTGGCTGGTTTCCCAAGGAAGGGAACAGGCAGTATTTCGACCAACAGCCCGAGGACACCACTGCCACCGTAGAAGCTCTCAACTTGATGTTCCGGGTAACAAACGGTTCGACCGTCCTGAGCTCACCGTCGAAGGACAGAAAGCATTATAAGGAATTAGCGAACATCGCATTTAACTGGTTCTTGGGGAATAATGTTCTTGGGCAGGTTGTATATGATCGGACCACTGGAGGATGCCATGATGGGGTTGGGGAAAAATTTATTAACCTAAACCAGGGTGCCGAATCTACAATTTCTTACCTTTTAGCCCGTTTTTCTTTCGATGACTAGATCCAACCCTCCTTATTAGGTTCTGACGTGCTAAAAATAACTTAATTTTTAACATTATTTATATATTGCGTTTGTCCCGTCGTTTGTGGAGCGTGAAGAGAGATGCGGAGCGCAATCATTCGAGCATTTTTTGCTCCCTCCGTCGTCCCGCTCAGCGGGACTTTGGCGGACAGGACATCGTCTAGCCGAACCAGTCGAGGCTTGACGGGCAGGCTTTTATTTAAGCCAAATTTTGGTAATATTGGAATATGTATAGTGGCAAGTATCTAGGAAAATTTCTGCCATTTTTCGCCTGGGGCACCCATTGGTTTATTAACAAAGAAGCCCTTTCACTTTTAGAAAAAGAAGGGGTAAAAATCGGAACTGATTTTCCTCCCTTGAGATTAATAAACATCTTTGAGGAATTCAGGGGTCCGGATGGCGCTTGGATTAGAGGAGAATATCCTGATTCCAATATGTCTTATAATCCTGATACCGGCGAAGGAAATGCGCCCAGAGAGGCGGTTAGACTACTGGGCAAGTTAATTCTGGCATTAGAAGAAAAAGATGTTTACGTTATCGCTCAAGAAGCGGCCTGGTTGGCGCACGTGGTAGCTGACATGCTATGGCCCCCACATCAGGTGGGTCATTACAAAGATTTTACTATTCATTACTGGTTTTGGAAAATTCACACTGACTGGTATGATGGTTTGACCGGTGCTTTATGGGATAAAAATGACAAACATTCCAAAATAGAATTTCTGACCGCCTTTGCTTTCGGAGGAAGAAAAGAAAAAAAAGGAACTTTGGATTATAATCTAATTGATGAGGCAAAAAAGAATTATTTTGTGGTGGAAAATTACTTAAAATCAAAGGCTAAAGCGATAAAAGCGCTGCACATTTATGAAAGATTTATTGAAAAGGGATGGAGCAATGAAATCAAAGCGGAAATAAACCAAAAATTATTTCCAATGATGATTTCTTATGTAGCAACGCTTTGGTATTTGGCCTGCCTATTTAAAAAAGAGGAGAATCTATTATGAACCAAGAAAAATGGGAAAATTTAATCGGCTCTATTAAAGACCAGTTTGAAATAGTGGAACATAAAACCGAAGCTATTCTAGACGGAAAAGGATCTGTGGAATACATCTGTTTTAAGGGACCGCTCGGGAAAATCAAGCTGGAACGGGAAATGAAGCCGGTAGTGACGGGGCGCAAAGTGATTTCTTCCCGCAGAATCGGATCCGAGGTGTCGGAGGAACTGGAATATTCTGATTCCGACATGATTGACAAACTGAACGCCTACCGCTGGAACGAAGAACAAGATGTTTGGGAAGAGATCAGCGCAGATCAAATAGCAGAAATGAGCAACTGAAATCATCAATCGAACATTCGTAATTAATCATTTATCATTAATACCATGTTTGAATTAAAAGACGAATCGATGCAGGTTAAAGCTGGCATTTTGACTGGCTTATTAGAATCCCTTTACGTTTTAGTAGTGGCAATAATTATGATGAAAATGGGAGAAGTAATGCCCACGATTGAAGGGATTTTCGGGATTGGTATGTTTTTGATTCTACTGGTCTTTAGTGCAGGCATTTCCGGAGTTTTTGTTTTTGGCCTGCCGATTCATTTATTTCTTCAGAAAAGAGTTAATGATGCGGTCAAGGTAATGACTACCACATTTCTGACTTTAATGGGGGTATTTTTTATTACCATGCTGTTCGCCGCTATTTATTTTACTCAATAGTAACGGGTAATCCATTTGCGTGACGGTATAAAATGGTCGCATTACCCATGTCTATATAAGGTAATGTGAGGCTTTTAGCCTCGCTTAGAAGAAAACGAATAACTTCCAAAACGTCTCTAAATAATTCATGGAATACCAAACATATTCGGCTAAAAAGATATTAAATATCCATAAGCATCCAGACGGCGGTTGGTTTTGGGTCAAATATTCCGCTTATCCCTATCTAGGATGCTATTTTGGCTGTGAATATTGCTACGAGCGGGATGAAAAATACCTGCCTTATAAAGGACATTTGGAACAGTTTGATCAGTTAATAAAAGTTAAAGAAAACGCTCCCGAACTTTTGGAAAAAGAATTAAAAAAAGTAACACCCGATTTGATTGCGGTAGGAGATTGGCAGCCAGCCGAGAAAAAATACCGCCTTTCGAGGAAAATGCTGGAAATTTGTTATCAACAAGGATTTCCGGTTTTTATTTTGGAGAAATCACCCCTTATTCTGGAGGATCTTAATCTTTTAAAAAAAATTGATAAAAAGGCGGACGTAGTAACCGGTTTTTCCATTATCACTACTAAAGATGATAAAACAAGAAAAATTTTTGAGCCCAAAGCTTCTGCGATTAAAACTCGTTTTCTGGTCATGAAAAAAATCGCCCAAGCCGGAATTCTAACCGGTACCTCCTTTATGCCCATTCTACCTTTTATTTATGACGATGAAGCTAATTTAGAAGCGGTGGTTAAAGAAACAAAGCAATCCGGCGGCGCTTATGTGTTGGCCGGCGGGCTTACTTTGTGGGGAGGAGTGAAACCTTATTTTTTCGGAGTATTAAAAAAGAACTTTCCCCAGCTTCTACCAAAATACCAAAAGCTTTTTGCCAGTGATTCAGAATTTGGACGTTATTGGTTTAGAATTTCTAATCAAGTAAGAAAACTTTGTCAGAAGTATAATCTTTCTTACTATATTCCCAGGCCCGTCAAGTATTTTCCCAAGAAACTTATTTTTAACAAAGAGATGGCGGCTAAATTCTATCAAAGAGCCCGTGATCTTAAGGAAAGCGGAGGAAATAGTTACAAAGAATGGGCTTATCGCAAAGCGGCTTGGGCGATTGATGATTTAGACCAATCTTTGATTGATATTTATCAGAAAAGCTGGCTCGTCGGAATCCAAAAAATTAACGGAATTGGTAATAGACTAGCACATGAGATTGAAAAGGAAATTAAAGCAAGCAATTTTAATTAAAACAACATGCCGGAGTTGCCAGATTTAGAAATCTATAAAGAAAACTTAAAGTCGAAAATCCTTAATAAAAAAATAATCGGCGCTTCAGTACTGAAACCCCAAGTTTTAAAACAACTATCGGCGTCTAATTTTAATCGCAAAACTGTCGGCAAAACTGTCAAAAATATTGAGCGTCAGGGAAAGTTTTTGGTTTTTAATTTTTCCTCTAAGGAAAAAATGGTTATCCACTTAATGCTTTATGGACAGCTTCAATGGGTTAAAACAACGGAAAAAAAATCAGCCGACGCTTGCTTAATTTTGGAATTTAAAGACAACAGTTTACGTTTTGTGGATGGCACGGCCTGGATGAAAGTCACTTTTGATTCTAAAGAGATTGATAAGGTCGGTCTGGAGCCGCTTAGCGTTGAATTTACCAAAGAGAAGTTACAAAAGATTCTTAAGAAAAAACGGCTGGGCAATGTTAAAGAAAGGCTGGTTGATCAAAAACTGATTGCTGGAATAGGAAACGCCTATGTTGACGAGATTTTATGGAAAGCCAGAATCCACCCGGCTCGCGTAGCATCCCTATTGAAAAACAATGAAATTAAATCTCTTTATCAGGCAATCCCCAAAATTTTAAGAGAGGCGGTTGGAGAAGTGAGAAAAAGATTAAAGGGGGAAGTTAGCGGCGAACCCAGGGATTTTCTAGCAATTCACCGAAAGAAAGAATGCCCCCAATGCGGAGCCAAGATTAAAAGAATCGAGCTTAACAAAAAAGGAACCTATTTTTGTCCCTCTTGTCAAAAGTGATCTGGGGTTAGGAAAAAAACAAATAATTGATCAGCAGAGTAAGGATTATTCCCACCAGCGCCCCGATTATTACTTCGGACCAGGTATGGCCCAAACGCTCCCTGATAAAAGGGAGTTTTTCTTCTTTTAAAAATAGTTTACTGGATAGTTTGTTAATCGCTCTGCTTTGAAGGCCCAAAATCTGTCTAAAACCGATCGAATCCCTAATAATCACAATGGAGAAAAAGGCCGTCACCGCAAAAAGAACTGATTTCATTCCTTCTTCCAAGGCGACCATAGTAGAGATAGAGACCACAAAAGCGGCGTGTCCGGAAGGCATGCCGCCGTACATCGTTAAATCTCTCAGATTAAATTCTCCTTTCCGCGCTTCCAGTAGTAATTTAAGAAGCTGAGCAATAATTCCTACTATTATCGGAATAATAATTATTTTGGTTATAACCATAATGAATTCATTATACCAGAAACCAGTTTACTCTCCAACTTCAGTTGAGGGAGCGCCAAAATGTTGAACAATCAATATTGTATCTCTGTTGTTAAATTTTCCAAAAGCCACCGCTACTCCCATTTCTTTAAAATCGGGATCCAGAATATTAGCGCGGTGAGTCGGTGAAGCCAGCCAGCTCGCCACCGCTTCTTTAGGAGAATTGAAATCGGCGGCCAGATTCTCTCCTGCTACGGAATAAAGATAATTCTCCTGATCAAACCAATTCCAGGGAGTCTTTTCTTGGGGCTAATATGGGCAAAGTACTGATTATTGAGCATATCTTGGGCTTTTAGTTCGGCGCTCTGAATCAGAATAAAACTCAGTTTGAGCGGTGGCAAATTATGCTCTATCCTTACCTGGTTAGTGAGCTCTGCTATCTCGGAATAATTATAGATAGCGAGAGAAGCAGTTTGGGGCAAAAGAATGAAAAAAGCAAGCGAGATACCAAGAATAACTAGGGTTTTTTTATCTTTCATTTTATTTTGTTTCAGTTTTTCGGATAATAAAGATAATAAAAAAAGCGCTCGATTTTTAAAAGCACTTTACTATCCTTAAACTTATTCTAGCATGGTTTTAGGAAAAAGTCAAAGCAAAACGGTAATGTCTAAACACTTTTGGCACTTTTTACTAGAGTTAATGAATGAGTATAAAAATGCCCAAAAACATATTAGAAGAACGATTA
>PEXU01000059.1 GCA_002774635.1 Candidatus Kerfeldbacteria bacterium CG08_land_8_20_14_0_20_40_16
TTTGATACCAAACGATGTCCTTTGGGCATAATATTTTCTCCTTTCTCTAACCATTATACCATGAGGACAAAGTGTCTAAATTTTGGGGTACCTGTCATAAATCTAATCCCGGTAGTCGTTCTTGAGGACCAACTGAAAAAAAGGGAATATGGTAAGCAAATAATTCAAACTCTCCAGAAGAATATTGAAAAATTTCGCGTCTTACTTTCTTCAACCGACACTACTGATCAGGTTACTTTAAGCAAAGAATTGCGCGAAGTGATTATTAAGGTGGTTGAACTTACTAATCAACTCACTTACGCTAATAGCAATCCCGAATCCTTAATGGAGTCCGTTCGGGTTTTGCTATCGAATAATCCATTCATAACTGTTCAAGAAAAAAGAGACGTCGCAAAAAATATGCAATATATCCATGATCGCATTGGGCCGAAGCATGCTCATCACACATGGATACAGCAAAAAAATTCTGAACTTAAACCTGATCTGGAAGAATATTCAAATATTCTACCAGCCCTAGACGATTTGCTATATGGTCTTATTGCCAAACATCGTTTTACCGGTGATTTAGATGAAATTGATCTACTGTTAAAGATTAAGAACCCTAATGTTGATGACGTTAATAAATTGAAACAAATGATTAAGTTAGACCAGGAAAAACAGTCGACAGAATCAAAGATAAATTATGTGTTTACTAAATGCAAGAACTCAATATGGATAAAAAAGCTATATAATGCTGGACTCTTTAGTAATCCCCCGGAAATCAAGAAGGAAGGTCAGTATATTCAAACCCCAATCTGGCCACAAAGTCAATCACTTATTTCCATTGCTGCAGAAGAACAAGATTTCGTGTTAACTGTTATTGACCGATACCAGTATCTAAAGAATCCAAGAATAATTGAAGATTTTATTTTAGCTTCGCTATCCCTCGGGGCCGAGAGTATGAAAAAAGTTGCAGAACTAGCTATTCAAAATAATTGGATCAAAATACCATACACTCATAAACTTCCTGAGCACCTCACTAATTTAGCAGTAAAAATTATTGTAAACAGTCGCTTTTCTCAGATAGGTTGGCAACTTGCCGAAATGATTTTTAGTCTTCAGAAAAAATTAGAGTCCAGCATCAATGACGTTGAGGGTTATTTTGATGATTGGATGTATTCTCATCTACTCGAAAAATTCACAAAGGCAATTCTGATACATCAGCCAAATCAAACCATTACATTGTTAGGGAGATTATTAAATAACTCTTTGATGACTAAAACACAAAGCTATGATCAAGAGTATAATGAGATATCCTATATCTGGAGAAGAGACTTATGGTCATCTGATTATCATACAGAATCAGTGCCAAACGCCATTGTGTCAACACTTATGGGCTCACTAAAAGAAATTTTAGATCAGGACAAAAAAGGTCTCATTTCTGCTCTCAATGAGTTAGAGAAGTTACCATTTCAGCTATTCCGCAGAATAGAAATGACTTTTTACAAAATGGTGCCAGAGCTTTTTCAGGATAAGATTATAAATATCTTAACCAATGAAAAGCTTTACTTTGAGACTAACACAAGGGGGGAGGTGGTAGACTTATTAGAATCTCAGTATCAAAATCTTGACCTTGAAACTAAAGATCATGTACACCAAATTATTTTAGAGGGACCACCACAGATTAAAGAAATGTCAGTAGAAAAACAAAAGAGTAAAGAAATTGTTGATCTCAAGAATCACACAATGCTAGATTATCTCCACCCGATTGCCAGCCAATTACCAAAGAACTTGTACGGTAAATATCAAGCGTGGGTTAATAAATTCGGAACCCCAAAATACGAAGAGGGAATCACTAAAACTTTTATTGGGCCCACAAGCCCACAAAACGTGGATCAGCTAAACAATATGTCTTTAAGTGAATTAGCGAACTATCTGATTTCATGGACATCGACGGGAGGCTTTGCTGTACCTTCCGCTGAGGGACTAGGTCGCGTGCTTTCGGAGTTAATCAAAAAAGAACCCGAGAAGCAACAAGAGTTAGGAATTAAACTTTTTCAAGGCAAAGCACGTTTTGTTTATCTGTATCATTACTTCTGGGGGTTGGAGCAAGCGCTAAAGGAAGGTAAAAAATTTGATTGGAGTATAGCAATAAACGTAGCCCACGATATTGTAAATTTAGAAGATTTGTCAACCTTTCCAAATCCGGGAGAGAAGATGGAAGCGGGTCATGATGCCGTTTTGCAAAATATCGCATCATTGATTTCTGAAGGCTTAAGTAGTAAATCTCACCCAATACCATTTCAATTAAGAAATAAAGTATGGGAGATTATTGATATAGTAACAGAGCATGAAGACCCCACACCTGATCATGAAAAACAATATGGCGGCAAAAATATGGATCCCCACACGATGTCTATTAACACGACAAGGGGAGAGGCTTTTCATGCGCTTATGAGATATGCTCTCTGGTGTAACCAAGGCCTGTATAGTGTTGTACATAAAACTAAAAAGATAGATCGTCTTGTGCCTGAAGTAAAGTCTAAACTCGAAAAACACCTTGATTCTTTTCATGATTCCTCAGTAGCTATCCGTTCAGTTTATGGTCTTTATTTCCCACAATTAACATACTTAAACAAGGATTGGCTTCTGAAGAATATTGAAAGAATTTTTCCTAAAGAAGATAAATATGCACATCTATGGCGAGCCGCATTTGAAACTTATCTCATCAATAGCTTGTATCGAGATACCTTTAAAATGATGTACGAAAATTACACACTGGCAATCGAGCGAGTCGATGGCTCTGAGGAGGAAATGGAAAGATGGGAAAAATCTCTAGCTCACCACCTTGCACTAGGCTATGCATATAACTTCTATAAATCTAACGAATTATTAAATAAGTTAATCTCACAGGCACCACCTACTCTGCAAAAAGAGTTTATCTGGTTCTGTGGTAGTAATATCCTAATTAAGGAGCTCAAAGTAGCATCTAAAGATATTGGTATTGAATTACCTCGATTGAAACAACTTTGGATTGATTATGCTGATAATGATAATTTGAACAGGATCATTTTGGAGCCTTTTGGTTGGTGGTTTGTTAATAGTCCTTTTGACCCAAAACAAACTATTAGTTTGTATTCTAAAGTCTTAAAGAAAACAGGGGGTAAGACCGAACCGATACATCAAGTAATCCCTGAATTGAAAAACTACGCAAAGGATTATCCTGAGCTTACGATTAATATCATTAAATATCTAGTACAGGGAATGCCATATTCTTATGATAGGGTCGGTTTTTACACAGATGAACTAATGGAAATAATGGATATAGTGAAGAAATCAGGCGTTGAAAGAGCAACCAAGTTGGCCGACGACCTGATAGATCAGTTTGTTAAGAGTGGATATGAACGATTTAGAGAGTTAATATAAAAAATGGATAAAATCGTAAAAAGCCTGACCTTTCAGTTGAGATAGTATTAAATTTTTTTAGAATTTCCGTTCTCGTTTTAATTCAAAATTGAAAAAACCTGCAACTTAAGACAAAATTTGATATAATTTTAGTAACTGATATAGCGGCGCGCCTCGCAAAGCGAGGCAATGAAAAATCTAAAGCTTTTTAATAAAAGCCCAGCAAAAAAAAGGGCGGCGGCTGGGGCGCTGGGGGGACAGCCGCCGCCCTAACGCTAGAATTCAGCCGTAGGGTTTTCCCTGAAAAAAGTTCGGATTTCGTCCAAAACACGGAGCCAATCAAAAAAATTGCTGGGCGACCGTTCTCTGTAAGGGGAACGGGTAGTTGTCCAGCGACCGCCCCCTATCCGGGGGCGGTTTTGAGTTGATTTTTAACAACTTAAAAAGTAAGATTGAGATATACCAAAAGCTAGAAAGTGATTCAACAGTAATTAAAGTAGAAAATTTATCTTAACATTTATGGAAAGATTTCAGAAATATAACATGCAGGTTAATACATCTAATTTTATTATTAAAGATGTAAATTATATTAATGACGAGCTTTGGCAAGCTTTTAATAATTTTTATTTGCTATGCACTATCACAAAAGGACTGGTGGATTATTATAATCAGCAATTACCGTCTGATTTGGTCTCGGCTTCATTAGAGTTTTTTAATGAACTTAAAAATACTCCCAATAATTGTACACCGGATATGATAGTCGGAGACAACTGAGAAAGATTATCAGAAAGTCGCTTGAAGGGGTAAACTGGAATTTAATGAGTGATGGTATTAGTTATCGACTTGGAATTCTGTCTGGAAGTTTGAAAGGTTTCGAGAATGAAGAAGATTTGGTAACATTAGTAAAAAGCAGAAAGAATAAGCATATCAATAAAAATGAATATACGGGAACAATTTAATACAGCAAAGAATAGCAAATTCACGATACCTATAATAATCGCAGTTGTTTTAGTTATGGTAATTGCCGTCATTTATTTTATCGTCTTCAGTGCCCCAGAACGGCACGCAGAGATGGGATTATTTACTGTTAATACAAACCATGCAGAAAGTGGTGAAGCGGCAGACAATTTAGCTGCCAAAGGTTTTATTAAAAGTTCCTTCGCGTTTAAGGTAGTTTTGCTGTTGCATGGCCACCGTGAAATTCAGCCGGGCACCTATCAGATTTCCAAATCCATGTCAGTCTGGGAAATCGCGGATATTTTGAGCCAAGAGCCGAATATGAAATGGGTGACTATTCCCGAGGGTTTACGCAAGGAGCAAATCGCCAACATTCTGGCGGACAAGCTTCATTGGAGCGACGAGGAAACAGTAAAATGGGTGACCACATATACGGCCATGAAATTCGATTACGTCGAAGGCGTTTATTTTCCCGATACGTATTTGATTCCTGTTGATGAAGAGCCATTGACAGTCGCTGAACGCCTGGGAAGACATTTTGACGAGCAATTCGCTCCGTATGCGCAGGAAGCGCAAGAACAAAATATCAAGTGGACGACAGTCATCAAAATCGCCTCCATTATCCAGCGCGAAGCCGCTGGCAGTGAGGATATGCCTTTGATCGCCGGCATTCTCTGGAATCGTCTGAATCAGAAAATGAAGCTGGAAGTTGATGCGACCATTCAATATGTACGAGACAACTTAGCTCACTACGGCACGGCACCTGATTTGTATCAGGATAAAACCTATACTGTTGAGGGTGACTGGTGGAAACCGATTCAGTCATCAGATAAACAAATTGATTCGCCGTTTAACACGTATCAATACACCGGATTGCCGTCTCGGCCTATTTCCAATCCTGGTTTGGATGCCATCAAAGCCGTTCTGCACCCGGAAGAAACAGACTGTCTATATTATCTGCATGATAATACCAGGACTATTCACTGCGCCAAGACGTTGGCTGAACATGAGGCGAATATTGAAGAGTATCTACGCTAATTCAATTTAGTTCATATTACTCCGAAGTTCGCCAAATGAGTCAAGAATGAGGCACCCCTCTGTACTGTCTCACTTGTCCCGTAATGAGCGTAGCGAATGTACGGGATTTGTTTCATTCTCATCTCTTGAAAGACCCTCTAAAACTCCTTAAAAAAGACCCCCAAAGGTTCTAGACCGTAGTGGTGAGCCAGAGAAAGACAGTGAGTAAGAAACTCGCTGTTTTTCTTTGAAATATTTGGTAAATCAAGTCGGGCGAGACTTGTCCCGAGCGTAGTCGAGAGAAGCCCGACTTGCCCCGTAAGAAATCTTTGATTTTCTTTCTAGGCTCCAGGAGCTATGGAAAATGACGAGTTAAACGTTCGTCTTTTTCTTTTGACGGAGTCCGATTATTATGCTATAATACAAATTAATGGAGGATTTAATATGCCGAAAACAAAGTTAGGAAAAGGATCTCTTATTTGCATAGGGCTCTTTTTTATTTTATTAGTAATAGTCCAACTAATCGTCGCTTCTGGGCAAACGGGTGGGGAAACTTTTTTTGATAATCTCTACATCTCCATTCCGATGTTCTTAGCCGGAATTGCCGGGGTTCTTTCTTTTGTACTAGGAATCATTGGTATAATTAAAAGTAAAGAACGCTCAGCGCTGGTTTTTATTTCGTCACTGATTGGATTACTAATTTTAGTTTTTGCTGTAGGTGAATTTTTAGGCCCTGCTCACTAGAAATTACTAACAGCAATTTTTCAATTAAAAGGATAGGTGAATGTATGTGTTTTATTTTTTACTATAATTTAATTACATATTTAAGCTATCTAATTAGAATCATAAAAATATGAGCAAATTTCTAAAAAATATAATTCAACTATCTTTTCATTATTTCATCAAATATAAAAAAGAAACTATTGTAACTATCACTGTTTCTGTGATGATTTTTTTAATTATTCCAGTTAATTTTGCCAAATTTCCAGTTTCATCAGCAGCTTTTGCTATAGAAGATGAGACCGCGCCCCAGGTCACCGCTTTTAATCTTACGCCTGACACGGTGGATACTGGCTCAGCGGAAGCGACTCTTACTTTGACTCTAACTCTGACTGACGATAATGCGGGGGTATGTATCGCTGGTGACTGCGAAGACTATTATAGCAGTGAAACCCAGTTTCGCTTATTGCCAACGAACGGAACGCAATGGATTGATTTCTATTCTTTTACCAGAATTTCTGGTGATGACCTGAATGGCACCTACGCAGCAACCGCGACTCTGCCGCAATACAGCATGAACGGAATATGGAGCGCGTATAGTCTGCTGTTGGTAGATAAACTGGGAAACAATACGAGTCTGTATAAGGAGGACCTGGAAGCGCTGTTCGGCGACGGGGTTACTGACGTGCAAAATACCGCCACGGTCTATGATGATGCCCAACCGGAAATCACCGCTTTTCAACTATCGCCGCAAACAATCAATACAGACGAGGCGGATGTTGAAGTAACCCTGGCTATGACGCTGACTGATGAATATGCGGGCGTTTGCATTCCTGGCGATTGTAATGACTACATCAGCAGCGCCACCCAGCTGCGCCTGAAGGCCCCGAGCGGATCGCAAATGATTGACTTTGCCGATTTTACCAGAACTGCGGGCAATGATTTGAACGGCACCTACGAAAGTACCGCGACCTTTCCCCGAGGGAGCATGGGCGGAACCTGGACCGCCGATTACTTATTTGTGAATGATAAAATCGGCAACAATGAATTTTTGTCTGTGGTTGATATAGAAGCTTTGTTCGGCGACGGCGCCACTGATATCGTCAATACCGGAATTTTGAATGATGAAGAGCAACCAAATATAACCGCTTTTGAAATAACGCCGACGGAAATAAACACCAGCGAGACCAGCCAGACGCTTACTTTGCGCGTGACTCTGACCGATAACCAGTCGGGAGTGTGCATTGCCGGCGACTGCGGCGATTACAACAGCAGTGAGACTCAATTGCGTTTAACGCCACTGATCGGCACGCAATATATCGATTTTACCAACCTGACGCGCCTGTCCGGAGACGAGTTGAGCGGCGAATATGAGGCGACGGCCACCTTTCCCAAGTCTAGTAAAGAAGGAGTCTGGCAGGTGGAATATCTGCTTTTGGTCGATAAGATAGGCAATAATGAGTTTTTGTATGCGGACGATCTGAACTCTCTATTTCCCGGCGCATCGGGATTAACCATCTCTAATACCACCGAATTATCCAGTGTGGAAATCGAACGGGAGTGGACATTTAGTTCGGATAGAGCTACCGTCACCTTTCCAAAAGGCACAATCGTTACTAAAAAAGAAGGAGGCGTCTTTGCCTTCTACAAAATGGTGAACGAAGAGTTTAATATTGAAGAGGTAATTAATAATAATCTTTCTGGAAAAACGGTATTAGCGGTTAGATTCGGCATTCCCGGTTTGAACCTAGAATTCAGCCAGGCGGTTACCGTTGCCTTTAATGTGGGTGAGCAGTACAACGGAGAAATCTTGCAGATTCAGACTTTGGAAGAAGGCGGTACTGCTTGGGCAAACGAGAAACAGTGTACGGTGGCTGACGGATTGTGCAGCTTTACCGTCAATCACGCATCCTATTTTGCCGCCAATCTGATTAACCGCCTGATTATTACCGGCGCGGGCCCGGGCGGCGGTCCTCAGATCCGGGGTTTCAGCGTTCGCGGCATTGCTGACTACTATCCCAATAACTTATTCGCTTATTCCCAGTCTTTTCACGGCGGAGTAAGGGTGGCTACCGGTGATATTGACCGAGACGGTAAAGACGAAATTATTACCGGCGCGGGCCCGGGCGGCGGCCCACAGGTTCGCATCTTTGAAAAGAACGGAACTCCACGGGGAATCCAGCTTTTTCCTTTTCCGGAAAATTACCGTGGCGGAGTGGATGTGGCCAGCGGCGATTTTGACGGCGACGGCAAAGACGATATAGCCGTATCCCAATTTTCCGGCGCCCAGGGATGGGTCAAGGTTTACCGCTATAATTCCAACCAAACCATTCTGTTTGAAAAGAATGTTTTTGGCGATGTGAAATGTGGCGCTACCGTAGCCATGGGTGATGTTGATTTAGACGGCCGGGATGAACTGATTGTCGGAGCGGGCAATGGCGGCGGCCCGCAGGTTTTAGTCTTTGACTACAAAGCGGGCGATTTAAACGGCACTCAAAAACCGATTTCCTTTTTCGCCTTTGATCCTAATTCGCGAACGGGTGTCGATGTAGCTGCCGGCGATGTGAATGGAGACGGCAAGGCAGAAATTGTCGTTTCGGTACTGAAAAACGGGCAGGCCCGAATCAAAGTATATCGCTATAATACGCAGAAAACCATTGTCGGCGAGTGGGTCGCTTACGGACTGGCGGAAGTGGGCGCTAATGTTTCCCTGGCTGATATTGACGGCGATTCAAGATTAGAGGTTGTTACTGGTGCTGGTCCAACTGGTGGTCCGCAGGTCAGAGCCTTTGAAGCTGATGGCGATCCTCTCACATTAAACTTTTTTGCGTACGGAGAAAATTTCCGCGGCGGAGTAGATGTAGCCGGTGGATTGTTCTAGGACTAGTAAAAATTAATCAGGAATACTATATTTTTTCCTGTTGCTGATATTGTGATTTTTGAGAATAGTAGCGGCGATTCATGAATCGCCGCTACTTGTTTTTTTTAATGTGTAAATAGTGCTCTTGACATCATTTTAATAAAGGTATATATTCAATATATTGAATATGTCACTAAAACATTTCCAATTACATAGCCGGCTGCTGAAAGCATTAGCTAACCCCAAAAGATTAGAGATTGTTCAGTTATTGCGCAATGACTGTTTAACAGTGGGGGAAATAGAAAGAATGACCGGCCTAAATCAGGCGGATATTAGCCAAAATTTACAAATATTAAGGCAAGAAAATTTAGTAGTGGCAAAGCGCGAGGGTAAGGAAATTAGCTATTGCTTAGCGCATCCTAATATTATCAAGGCTTTTGATGCCATTCATGCTATTTTAGTGGATCGGAAGAAGATAAAGCCTGGACACAATAAGAGGAGCCGAGTTCCTATTCCCACTATCATTGATCCGGTCTGCGGGATGCGGGTATTGCCTCAGCAGGCCGCTTTTTTGCATCGTTACAAGAGAACTACCTATTACTTTTGCGCTTCAGGATGTCAAAAGAATTTTAAAAAGAATCCGGAAAAATATGTCCCAAACAATTAATTATTACATCTTAAACAAACATTTTAATTAAACCTTGAGCAAAAACCGATGAATGAAAAAACCAGCTTTTATCTTGGTAACAATCTGACTGAAAATGATAAACTTTCCATTGAGACCGAAATTGAAGTTCTTTCCGGTATCGTGAGCATTAACGTTGAGGTAGGAACAGGGCAGGTCTGGCTGACATTTGATAAAGATAAAATCTCATTATCCGATATTTTGCAAAAAATGAAAAACTTGGGATACGAGATAGCCGCTAGTCAAAATAATCCGGTTGGGCAAGAGCATATTTATCATGTTTCTGGAATGCACTGTGCCTCATGTGAAATTTTAGTGGAAAAGGATTTACTTAAATTCAAAGGAATCAAATCAGTCGAAGCGTCCGTTAATAACAGTAAGGTAGTGGTTGAATACGAAGGTAGCCGGCCGCCAATCAAAGATTTAAACCGAATTTTTAAAAAACACGGCTATACATTTTCCGACGAACCAATGGCTACGGAGAAAACATCGCCTAAAAATCAAACATTTAATACGGTAGTCATTGCTTTAGCGCTAATAATCGGTTTTTTTATTCTAATCAGGTCGGGTTTAAACTCGCTGGTCAGCGTTAATTCAAATTCTGCCTTAATTACTTACTTTTTTTTCGGCATCCTGGCCGGGCTTTCTAGTTGCGCCGCGCTGGTCGGAGGATTGATTCTATCAATGTCTAAACAGTGGATAGAAAAGTATTCCGATAGCGCTTCGACAACGAAGAAGATGGAGCCGCACCTTATGTTCAATGCCGGTCGGCTAGCCTCTTATGCTTTTTTTGGTGGCATTTTGGGAATATTAGGAGGTACTCTTAAAATATCTTTAACTTGGACATCGCTGTTGGTTATGGCGGTTTCTGTTTTGATGATAATGTTGGCTTTGCAGATGCTTGGCGTTCGTTCGCTACAAAGGTTTCAAATATCCTTGCCTAAATTTATCACGCGGCGCGTGGCTGACGAATCTAAATTCCAAGGCCGCTATATGCCTCTCGTGATGGGTGCTTTGACTTTTTTATTACCCTGCGGCTTTACTTTGACCGCGCAGGGTCTGGCGTTGCTTTCAGGCAGTTTTTGGCAGGGCGCTTTGATTATGTTTTTCTTTGCCTTAGGGACGACGGGTCCATTGCTGGCGATCGGACTTTCTAGCGTTAAATTCTCTCAAAATCCAAATCGCACCCAACGCTTTCTTAAGGTCGCCGGGATTGTAGTTCTAGTTTTTGCTTTATATAACATCAATGCTCAGCTTAATGTTCTTGGCGCTCCTAGTTTTAGTAATTTAGCTACTGCTAAAGCATCTTCCACTAATTCGGTGACTAATAACAATTCCGATCAATCTACCGATAGCGACTTACCCCCAATAGTTAATGGCCAGCAAGTGATAAAGATGGAAGCTTCGGCAAACGGTTACCAGCCGAATTATTTTAAAGTTGCCACTGGTGTGCCGGTACGATGGGAAGTAACCGATACAAGCACTAGCGGTTGTACCAACGCCGTTGTTTCTCGAAATTTATTTGATGGCCAAATTGACCTAACGCCTGGAAAGACCAGTGTTAAAGAATTTACTCCGACAAAACCAGGGAAGTATAAATTCAGCTGTTGGATGGGCATGATTTCAGGAGTCATTGAAGTGGTTGAAAAGAATAAGACGGTCGGTTCCAGCGCGCCAGTGTCAGGATCGGCAACGGCCGCCGCGGCAAATTTAAACGCAAATGATCCTTCGCTTATCCCATCCGGGGCAACTGGCTGCGGCTGTGGCGGGGGAAGTGGCAGCTGCGCAACACAAACCAATTAATAGAAGCAAAATTATCATTGATTATTTTTGAAATATATGCAAAAAGCAAAATATAAAATCAAGGGCTTAGATTTCAAATCCAGTGTGGCTTTGATTGAGGAAAAATTACAAAGTAAAGAAGGCGTCATTAAGGCGAAGGTTAATTTTGAATCCAGAAAAGCCGTAGTGCTTTTTGATGAACGGAAAATTAGCGAATCGGAGATTGAAACCATTGTTACCAAAACCGGTGAGTATCAACTGGAAAAAATCGAGGAAGCAGTTGAGCCGGAACAGTCAGAAGCACCGCTTCAATCAGAAAGACCAATAAGCCCTACTACTTCAATATTTACTCTATCCCCGAAAACTAACTTTTGGCTTGGTTTTTTAATAAGTTTTAGCGCCTTTTCTTTGATTTTAAATATTTTTTTTGCCACCTCATTATTTAAGTCAACTCAAGCAAAAGCCGAAGCTATTAATCAGAATGCGGCCGCTAAAAATGCCGCTGGTAATAATGGTGCTAATCCTTCCCCTTCACCGACGCCAACCACAGCCGAAACAACAGTTCAGAATTTTGACATTACCAAAGCAGATCATGTGCGAGGTGATTTTAATGCGCCGGTAACGCTGGTGGAATTTTCCGATTTCGAATGTCCGTATTGCGAAAAACATTTTCCGACCTTGAACAAAATATTAGACGATTATCCAGGCAAAGTGCGTCTGGTTTACAAACATTTTCCTTTGGCCAGTCTTCATCCGAATGCTCAAAAAGCCGCCGAAGCCTCGGAATGCGCTGACGAGCAAGACAAATTCTGGGAATATCATGATAAGCTATTTGCCGGTCAGCCCACGGGATTCAGTCTGGATAAATTTAAACAATGGGCCAAAGATTTAGGCTTAAAGGCAGATCAGTTTAATAATTGTCTGGATAACGGAAAATATGCGCAGAAAGTCCAGACCGACGCACAAGAAGGGCAGCAAAAAGGAGTGCAGGGTACGCCTGCCACTTTTGTTAACGGTCGGCTGGTCAGCGGCGCTGCGCCGTATGATTCATTTAAGCAGGTCATTAATACGGCCTTAATTCAATAAAATATGAATCCCGTTAGAAGCCGTAATCACTTCTCTAGATAAATAATTTAAGGGTCTTGCCTAGCAAATTTATGATAAAATGCTAGGGAAGGCCTATGAAATATAGTAAATTAAGTACTTTCAATATTAAAAAGATTT
>PEXU01000061.1 GCA_002774635.1 Candidatus Kerfeldbacteria bacterium CG08_land_8_20_14_0_20_40_16
TTAGAACACTGCTCGCTTAATGGAAAAACTCCAAACGAAATGCTAGAATCCATGGTGCCAAAAGTCCTTAGCTAAAACATTGGTCTTATTGAATCAGTTGATCTTAGTAAGATCAGGGGGTTTCGGCTTAGTACCCCGAGAGAGGATGAGATTGTCGTGGGGACTGCCACGGGAGAGCTCCTGAAGATTGTCATTACCCGCAACCAAGCTTGGCAAGATGCTAGAGCAATAGCATCTGAAAAACGGTCAATTGAGGCTGCTCCGATGAGAATCGAGTATGATATTTCTGTAGCAATGGGGAAGAATGATACGGCAAAAGTCGAACAACTCCAAAAAAAATTGGCAGAAATTGATACCTCACCCATTCAGAAACTAGGGCAAAAGCTCCAACAAGCTACAGACTTAGCTCTATTCCTCGACCAACGCCTATTGGAAGCTATCCAAGAAGAATTCAAAGGTAAGCTTCCTGAGATCTCGGATCAGTAAACTCTGTGTCTGGGGGTGCGGACGGGATGGCAGATTGTAGCTAAGTCAGTTCCCCGCATAAAAGAGGTGCTGGTTAAAATCTTTTAACCCCGGCTTATCCGTACAAAAATCAAGGGAACATCTGTTTCAGATGGATCCCTTTTTTAATTAAGAATAAACTAAAAATTGTGAAAGGTTCGCAAATAATTTATTTTCATATCGCCTCTCCTATACGAAATAGGAGAACTACAGAAAAAAACAAAAGTTTTTCTTGGGAATAAAACAAAAAACCACTTGATCAAAGGATTGACAAAATGGTAGAACTAAGCTAAATTAATAAACCATTTCGTACCTTTTGCATTAAATTTCTAACCGTTCGCCAAGCGAGGTGATAAAAATGACAGTATTATCTGATGCCGAAGAAAAGCAGATTCTGGAGGGTTCAGGATTCAAAACCAGAACAGAAGTGGCTCAGGAACTAGCCATTTTGAGAAAGAGATCAGTTCGTTATCGGGCTGACGAAGGCATGCCCCCGGAAAGCGAGGTTCAAGCGTTCCAGGGACTGCTAAGCCGCGTTGAGAATCTGGCAAAGAAGCTCGGAATTACCGAGGAAGAAGTACACCGAGCTGGCCCTGAAGCGGAATCTCGAATTGCCCAAACTAAGCAGCGGGTAGAAATGATTGAACGCGTTGCTCGAGCTCTGGCGGCTGGCGGCTGGAACCATCTGATGGAAAGTGAACAAGAAGTGATGGCCAGTGATCCAGAATTTGAACGGGCGGTGCTCGCCCGCGCTGAAGCGATCAAACACCGTTGATCAGCGTAGCATTAAGCGAAAAAAATTACCGCTCCTTATGGGATTATCCCTAGGAGCTTTTTCTTTACCAAAATAGGTTTAAAACAGAACTTATAGTTCTGAATTTTCCAATGCTCGGCGTTTTGTTAAATTCAAAGAAATAGAGAGTAAAACAAAAAAACTTTTTTATTCCCACAAATTATAAAAGTAGATTTCTTTAACGGACAAATTAGCGTCCAAATTGTGCTGGATAATTCTTCCCCCGCGCCTGCTGCCGGTTCCCGGATCGCTTGATGAACTGTATAAATCACCATTAACAACCGTCAGACCAATTACATTGTAGTGGTGGGGCACGGTGTACATTTCCATCGCCGTTTTATTCTGATCATTGGCGTGCTTAAAAAGATAGGTCTGAAAATTCTGACCGCCCGGCTTTTGATCGGCGGGGTCGTCCATTTCCCAGCCCGGCTCATGCGCGGTCCAAAAGTTGGTGCCATCCCAAGTGAATCCTTCTGGCGCCAAGTCCTGCGTTTGGGCCATTGCCACTCCCGCCACCGGCTCTACCTGCTTTGCCTCTTTATTGATTACTTCCTGTTTTGCTTCTTCGCAGCCGGTAGTCGGCTTAGGCGCCGAAGGAGCGCCGTGCTTAACCCATTCGCCTTCAAGGCAGATCCAACTATCTTCGGATCCGCCCACCACAAATCTTAAAAAGGCCGCCCCGGCGATAATTACAATCACAACGGCAATAATGATATAGATTGGTTTTTTCATTGCTCTAATTGAACCCGGCAAAGGGTTTCGATTAATCCGTATAAATCAAATCGTACTGAGCAGTAATTTCACCTTGACTGATCACTGTGACATCATCGGCATTGTAGCCTCCGATTTCCGGATCTTCCTGATAAAACGGCGCGGTGTCAAATACCGCCAGAGTATCTTTGCTCGTGACCAAATCATAATTGAAATCACTGCTGTCATAATAATCAGCGTAAATGTGGTAGAAAGTATCGGTGGTGTGCCACGGATCATACTGGGTAGCGCAGCCCCGATACAGTTCCAGATCAATGCTTCTGGCCTGGGCCAGGGCGAGCACATCGGGCGTTTGTTCCGGATTGCAGAATGCTTCGGATAACACACCAGTCCCGCTGCCGCTGCGAATATCCGCAACCGCCGCATGGCTGGCAATGTAATAATAAGATTCACCGCTTCCGGTAGCAGCGGCCACTGACTTGGGCAGGCTGTCTTTTACTTTCATAAAGTACACTGCCACAATCGGCCGGTCTTGGGTCTGATTAATGCTAATCGCTACGGACCCGGTGACCTTGCCGTCAGTCGAGGCAATCGTAATCACTTTCCCGTCATACTGCATTAAATCAGCGTAAGGATCCGCTGCCGCAGTTTGACCAGTATTGGCCACCGCAGTATTGGCCGCCTGATTAGTTGTGGTTGTGGTTTCTCCCCCGGAAAATATAAAATAGGCGCCAATACCAACGCCTATCACTACCACCACCACAACTATGGCCATTAAGGGGGATTTTTTTACTTTATCCGCCATGGTTTTTTGGGTTAATGGTCTTAATGGATATATTATAGCTGATTTTGAGGAAAATAAAAACCGCCTTTTTCGCAGTTTAAACTGGTGTATTTCCAATTCTCCGGCAAAATGTGTTTTAAATGATTATAAACGGTGTAATGGTAATGATTGACAAAATCCTTTTCATCCCGAATCTTCGCGTAAGCGAGACACCGGCGTCTCGTCTTCATTATTACTATTTAATGCGGGAAAAAGGTCTCCGAAGCAATCCATAACGTAACCAGAGCGCCGATAACAACAGAGCTGTACACGAGCATGGCACGTTCCTTTTGTTTGGCAATTGCAACAATACCGATCACAAAGCCGGCCACGCCGCAGGCAAAGGCAAGCAGCAAAAGAATTGTCAGGCTTGATTCACTGAAAAAAGCATTACCACCCCGCTGGCCAGCGCTTACAAATAAATAAAACCCTAACAAAAGCACGAAAAAGGCCCCGATTAATCCAACGGACCATTTTCCTATTTTGGTATGCGGCATAGAATTATAATTTACTAATTAATGGCTAGGATTTGGGTTTTATGTTTTTTCTAAATTTAATTTTTGGAGGGTACTTTTATTATAGCTGGTTTTGGGGGAAACAAAAAATTCCCCTAATGAGGTGGAAATTTGATAAAATTAAATATTTGAGGTAAAGTGATTTAATCGATTATGATTGTTCTTTGATTGGAACCTTTACAATAGAGGCGTAAATGAAAAGAAAAAGTTTGCTTCTACTAGGAGTAATCTTTGGGCTTCTTTGCGGCAGCGGCCTGGCGCAGGAAATTCCGGAAGGCTTTCGGTTATACAAAGTGAAGCAGGGCGACGTTCTTGGCAAAATCGCCCCGCGCGAGCAATGGGATCTTATCAAGCGGGTCAACCGGATTGACGAATACCACTTGATCATCGGGAAAAAAATCCTGGTGCCAACGGATTGGGCCAAGGCCAAACGGTTTCTGCCGATACCGCAGTTTATCGAAGCTTCCCAAACTACCGCGAAAGCTGTCCATATTTTTTTGGACCGCCAGTACTTTGGCGCCTACGAAAAGGGCAATTTGGCTTTCTGGGGGCCGATTTCCTCGGGCATGGCGGATTACCGGACGTCAAAAGGAAGCTTCAAAACTTTGTGGAAAAGGAGGCTATACTATTCCGAAAAGTACGAAGCCGAAATGCCTTATGCTATTTGTTACTCGAACAGCGGCTATTTTCTGCATGCCCAAGCCCTGCCTGGCCGGCCCTCCTCCCACGGCTGTGTCCGCTTGTTGGACGAGGACGCCAAAAAACTTTTTGAATGGATTAAAAAAGGCGACGTGGTGATGGTGGAATGAATCCAAACAAAAAAAACCCCGATGTGGCAACACTCGGGGTTGTTTATTTAAATAATTTTGGAGAGTTTTTGATTGTAGGAAATGATTTTAGGTTTTACTTTTGGACTTTTTAACTATTATGCCCATTTCCTTATGGCAGAGATTGTGTTCTTTATCATTCTTGGAATCATAGTCTTTATGTTTTTTATGCCATTGATCGTGTTCTGCCTGGGTAATAATCATTTTTTTGTTAAGTTTTTTCTTCATATGTTTTAAATTAATCCCGCACCTTTTTCTGATTATTTATATTTACCGTGACAGTAAATTATTTTAAAAAAGGTGCGGGATGAATTATTTTTCTCAAATTAATTTTTTTTGGTGTTAGTTGGTTAATCAAAGATTGACTTTTTTAGAATTTCTAAGTCGTGCAGACAATCCTTATACTTTTTTTCATGCTTTGGATTATCAAGATGACGATACTCAAAATCACGCTGCTTGTGTTTTAAATCAATCAGGAATTCTTTATTTACAGCATAAAAACCGACGCTATCAATAACCACTTTTTTTCTTGCCAGTAATGGACATGGGTATTGCAAATGTCTAGGATTCCAAAACGCGATATCGAAATTTCCATTAATTTTTTTAATAATATGAAAAGTTAATGTCTTTTCCTGATTGCAAAATTTATAGGGCACTGATTCATCGGGTAAGCATTGCTCTGAAAATTGAAAGCCCTGTTCGCCTAAAAGCCCTTTGATTGAATCAACTTCTTTTCTATAACACAACATATCTAGATCATCATGATCCCTCGTTAAACTACCCATATGACCGTCAACGGCAAAACCACCCATAACACTATAAAATATACTGCTATTTTCTAATATTTTTGAAATAACCTCTAGTTCTTTTAATCGAACAAGAGTCGCTTGGGATGCCTTAAAATTACTAATCATATTTACCACAAATTAAATTTTTTTCTCTTTTTTAGAAACTTCAGGGAAGTTTGTGTGATCGGTAATATTTCTAAACTTTAGCAGATATTACTAAAAGGATTTTAAAAAAATGGTGCAGTATTCAATTTCGTACAAATTTTATCTGATGAACTTTTTCCAAGGTAGACAAAGTTGTAGAAACAGATAAATTATCAGTTTCTTTTAAAATTAAGCGTTTGCCAAACTGCTTGAACAAAGGTGTAAGAAATTCATCAGCCCATGAGGGAGAAAGGGTGTTAACATCAGTAAAAACAATTTCTACTGATTCTCGATCAGAAATAATATTTAAGGTCGGTTTAAAAGCCGCGAACGCTTCTCGACCTTCTTCTCGAGAAGTAAGCGTTTGTCCAAATTTTTTTAGTTCAATAATCATAAATTTAATAGCTAATTAAGGTATAAGAACCTTGTATAAAATTTTGAGCCGTGTTTATTTTTATAGTTTTATTTCTTTTACTTAAATTCAAAAAAGCGTCCCCTGATTGTAAAAATAATTTAAAATGGTAATTCAAAACTACTTCCCTGACATATTTTAATCCATTACCTCTTTTTTCCGGAGATCGGCCGGAAAGAAACTCGGTAAATGCGACTTTCAAAGCCTCGGAATAGTCGGATAAGCTAGGCCGGACACGCTGTAAGGTTTTTAAAAAGCCCTGTCCACGGTCGGCTAGGATTACTTCCTTCTGATTTAAATTATAGCCAAAAAATATTCCAGGAACATCCGGCCAATTGCCAAGATTATGATCAAAAGAATTATTGCCAATTTCCCCTGTGACGGCGACAATTAAAGGAAATATTTTCGCTAATTTTGGATCTTGACTCAAATTATATTCAAAGCCAGATAATCGCGCTTTAAAGATGGAACTGTCGGGGCAATAAAATCGGCGGGGCAATTCTGGCGGAGCAGAATCAAGAGCCCACTTTTTGGCAACTTTTAAAAGGCTGGGGAAATTAGTTGCTAAAAGATCTTCAATATCGTTTTCTCGGTAATAGTAGCGGCTGACTTTACCGATTTTCTTTCTTTGGGCAATAAATCGGCCAGATTTATCCCATCTTCGTAATGTTTGGATGCTTATATCCAATAGAATAGCCGCTTCTTTAATCGAAAATTCTTTATTCATAGGTTAATTATATAATAGCATGTATACAAATTCATTGCAAATTATATGGTAAAACTATACATTTTTTGCATTTATTTGTGCTTATTTTAGCCATTATATCATAATAACCTATACATTTTTAGGATTTAGACCTATACAAAATTGTCGCCCTTCAAGGCGGCTATGGTTTAATTTCCATTATTAAGCTTCTTTGTCTGGCTTTGATTACCCCTAGGAATTTTCAATTGCAAGAAATGATTTTAGGTTTTACTTTTGGTTTTTTTAACTGTTAGGCCTATTTCCTTATGGCAGAGATCGTGTTCTTTATTATTCTTGGAATCATAGTCTTTATGTTTTTTGTGCCACAGATCATGTTCTGCCTGGGTAATAACCATTTTCTGGTTAAGTTTTTTCTTCATATTTTTTGAATTAATTTTTTCCGTATCTCTTGTTTAAATACTCTACTAAATATTGATGGATATCTTGAGGCAGGAGTTTAAACGCTTTCACCTTTTCCAGATCAAGCCATATTATTGAAATATGATTTTCCAGACATTTAATTTTATTAGGATCTTTGGATTTTAAGGCAATATCGTACAAAAGATTGATTTCGTGATGGTCTTCGCCGCGCCAATGGAAATGATTTTCAAACAGTCTCAAGAATTTCATTGATTTAACCTCTGCGGCCGTTTCCTCCTTAACTTCCCTTTTCAAGCATTCTTCCAGAGTTTCCCCGAATTCCAAATGCCCACCGGGCAGATAATAAATGGGCGGTTGGTCATTAGAAGCGCAAAGCAGAATTTTGTTATCAAGCACAATAATTGCCCGCAGGATTACTTCAATGTTTTGACTTCTTATTTGCATTTTTTTAAATTAATTTTTGGATTAGCAAATTTTAGTCTATTTTATATCAACCCGCTCCAGAATTCTAAAACCAACCATCACGGTATCGCACAGGAAATCCTCCAGCGGGCTGCGATCATTTTTAGTCTGCGCTTTATAGAGGTAGGCATTATAGAGCTTTTTTTGTTCCTGTTGGATGATGGCCGGCGCCAGATTGGATTTAAGGAGCATGGCGCACATCAAAATTCGGCCGATCCGGCCGTTGCCGTCGGAAAACGGATGCACCTGTTCAAAACGGCTGTGGACCAAAGCCGCCGAAGCGATGATGTCATTGGTTTTTTTAGCCGCGGCCCTCATTATATCGGGCATCAAATCCGGAACCTTCAGGTAATTGGCCGTCGGCAGGTTTACTCCAAGAATTCTGACGGCGTGGCGGCGGTACGCTCCGGCATCGGCACTGATGCCGTTCATCAGAATGCTGTGAAGCTTTAAAATTAATTCCTCGCTCAATACGTCCTGTTTAGCGATATAACTAAAAAGATAATTAAGGGCGGTTTGGTGATTTTTGGCTTCTAGCTGTTCAGTCAGGCTTTTATCGGGTAAAGCGGCGTTGTCAAAAAGAATTGCCGCCGTATCCGGCTCGGTCAGGGTACTGCCTTCAAGGCGGTTGCTGTTATAGGTAAGCTTCAAAAAAAAGGTATCACGAATGTCCGGGTGATTTAATATTTCCGTTATAACGCTTTTATACTCTTGGGATTTTTTAGCCAGCACTTGTTTTTTGGCAGTCAGTTGCTCAGCCGGAATTATTTTCTGTCCGGTCACATCTTTAAAAAACTCATCGATGGCCGAGAGCATTTTCGGCCGGGGGGTGGATTTGCCGGTCCACCAGCTGTTGAAAGCAACAAAAGACACGCCAAAACGATCGGCCAGCTTGGTCTGGGTCAAACCGGTCGTTTGCTGGATAATTCGCAGTTTCTCTTGAATAGTCATGTTTTTTAGGTTTATACTGATATAGTATCAAACTTTATAAAGTTTGTCAAAATAAGTAATCTTTACAAAGTTATCAAAAAAGCCATTTTTCTATAATAACCTATACATTAATGAAATTTAAACCTATACAAAAAACCGCCTTTTTGAGGCGGTTCGTTTTTTTGCTAAATCAATCTATCTTATATTCCCACCCCGGCTGCCACTTGTTTTTTTTCCTCCAATCCTGATCAATCGCCTCTTTCCAGGTTTTCTGATTAGCTATTACTTCAAGGGCTAGTTGAGGAGCTTGATGCGCAACAATAGCAACGTGCATATTATTATAACTCTGCGATACTGAAAGAATAAATTCACGCATCCTTTTCTCAACATCTTGGTAGCTTTCCCCGTTAGGAAAAGGTCGGCCAATAAATTTTTCCAATTTATCCTTAAAGGTATTTTTCTTACCATTCCAATCGCCATAATTTACTTCGCGTAGCTTTTCATTCTGAGTAATTTTATATTTACCACCAAAAACGAGTTGTGCTGAATCAACGGCACGCTTTAAGTTTGAACAAAATATTGCATCAAAATTTCTACCGGCAATTTTTTTACCAAGTTCTTTTGACTGCTTTATGCCAGCCTCTGATAATTCACCCTGATTACAACCAGTGGCAATCCCCTTTTCATTATCAGTGGTGGTGCCGTGGACAAAATAGGTTATTTGAACACCCATAATATTTATTATTCTTTTTTTCTGCCCTTTCAACCAAAACTTTTTAAAAATCGGCACCGAAAGGGTGGAAAGCATAAAACCAACGGTCGGAACAATTGCGTTGACAAAGGGTTTGGAAAGTTTGGCAAAAAAGAAAAAAATGACGATGACAATGTAAGTTAAAACCGCAATCAGGATTTTGCGAAATAAACTTGTTTCCCAGGCCTTATCCGCCTCTACCCGGGCATTGCGCTTTTTAATTTCCGCTATCTCATTTTTCAACTGCTGTATTTCGTCCATACCTCTATACTACCTTTTTTTAGCCCAAAAATCAATCCACTTATTAAGGTGTGGGGACAATAAAAAGCGCCCTCAAAAGAGGACGCCCAATAGAATAATATTACTACGATTTAATTTAGGAGTCAATACTAATGCGGAATGGGGAGTGAGGAGTGAGATGTGGGTTAAGGAATGAGGAGTGGGGAGTGAGGGTTTTGAGACCCACTCCATTTTCCGCACTCCGAAACGCACCTCGCACTCCGCATTCCCCAAATCAAAAAACCCTCTGTTTAAGGGTTCCAATTTTTTATTTTTTCGATTAGTTCTTGTATCTCACTCATAGGCTAGATTTAATTTTATTTAATTTATCTTTCAATTTTTTATCCAAATTTTTCTATTTTTCGCTCTCCAATCTGGCCTTGAGCAAAAAAATAGTTTCCTCTCTAAGTTTAGTTCTGGCCCAATCTTTTTGGTTTTCGGTTAAAAACTCGCCGAGGCCATCTAAAATTTTTCGATTATTCATCTTTTCCAGTAGTTCGACGCATTTTTCCACTAACTTATCATATGAGAAGCCAGCTCTTTTTTCTATAATATTTTTATTAATGGGCCAGTTATTTTTAGCAAAAAAATAGACATCAAAAATGTCCCGGCTGGTCTTGCCGACCCGTTCGGACATGGTCATTAACTTATGGGCAAACATGTCTTCTTTTACCATCACCAGCATAGAAATGCCAAGTAAGGTCGCAAGTTCATAGCGAGAGCCAAACTCCCGCCGATTTACTTCAATCTTTATGTTCTGAGCCTTAAGATCATAGGAAAGAATGATGATTAAGTTATAACGTTTGATGCGTGACTCCTTTATTTCTCCGTATCCTTGAGCAATTTTTAAGATTTTTTCAAATACTTGATTCTTTTTGTTTTCCTCTAAAAGATCAAAATCGAGATCAACTGATTTACGTTCTAAATCATAAAATAAAAGAGCGGCGGTACCACCCTTAAAACCAAGATAAGGGGCAATCGCCGTATCAGTATAGATTTCTTTAAGAATCTGAAGCTGGATATTTTTGTGCTTTGAGTAATCTAAGGTCATAAGAAACTATTTAGCGTCTTTATAATGCTTAAAATATTCATTAACCTTCTTAATTATTCTTTTATTGTTATAAGCAGGCAAAATCTGAAAAACCTTGTCCCAGTCCAAGGGGTCCAAATGATCAAAGTGGTAATCCTTGCTTACATAAATTCTGTCCAAAAAAGCTCTTTCCTTGGTAGCGATAGCATAGCCTGTTTTATGCTCAATACCGGCGGTATTAGACAAAACATAATTCTTCATTCGGACAAAGGTAATTTTCTGACCAGCTATTTCTATTTCTCTACTAACATATGAAGCCACAAAAATAGTACTGTAATACTGAAAATTAATTCCGGAGCGGGTCAAGACAGTTTCAAAACTAATATACGAAGGAGTGTAGATTCTGGTCGCTAATTCAAAACGATCATAGTGGTCGTCTTTAGCGTATAAACCACGGCGGATACGAATCAACTTTCCGTTTTTAACATAATAGCTCAATCTTACTCTGGCAGCGCCTTCGTTTTCTTCGCCCCACAATAAAGCTACATCTTCTGTTGAAAAGATAGTCTTTTTTGATCTCAATAATATATCTAAATATTCCCCTTTTTTGGCTTTTTTATCCATTTTTGAACTGAATGTTAGTTTTAACCTTACTTCCAGTTCAATTATATGCTATACAAAATATAAGCGCAAGTGTGATAACGCCAATTTTATAATCGCGCAAGGGTTCGCTGGATGACATTTTTTTTATTTTTTCAATCAGTTCCTTAATATTATTCATAGGTTAGATTTAATTTTATTAAATTCAGATTTCAATTTTTTATTGTAGCACTTAATCGGTATTTTATATTTAATTGCCAATTTTATTTCTTCTTTCATTCCTTTAGAAATCTTATCTCCACAAAGCCACAGTTCATCCATTGCTTTTCGGGAAAAACATTCAAAGCCAGCTTGAATACCCAGTTTTCTTTCTCTTGAGATTTTATCATCAAGATATTGGACTGCAACCAGATAAGGGGCAAAAGGAATAATATTTTTTGTATGAATTTTTTTACAGATACGTAAAATATCTCTTACGTTTTCATCCACGTTCCCCGAAATCGGATGTGAAATATAGATTAATTTTGGCATCTTATTTTAAGGTTACCCCTTTTCTTCCCCAAAATCAATCCTCCCCACACCAATATTTTTTTTAAATTTCTTTTAGTGTAAAGTATCAATTAGTCTTCTTTTAAGGCCGTAATAAGCTTTGGAAAAGAGTTTTAAATTCTTTTCTCTTTTCATCGCATCCTTCTTTGATGAATATGCTTCATAATAGACGAGCTCTAATGGGCGGCGTCCCTTAGTAGAAATTACTTCACCCCTATTATGTTGCTTCAGTCTTCTTTTAAGATTATTGGTAAAGCCGATATATAGCCTCTTGTCTTTTTTGCTTTTTAATAAGTAGAGATAATACATAGTATGATTATATCATAAGTTATTGGTGTGGGGGGCTAATTTTCAATTTTCAATTCCGGGGAGGCGGGTGTTAATTTCAACATAGGTCACTAAGACGTTTAAAATTTTAGATTAAGTTGAGGGTTGTTCGAATTGATATGTTTTTTAATTATCAACAAATATTTCTCGGCAGTCTTACGAGCGTTTTTAGCCTCGCTTTCTGTTATTTCCATATCGGCTTCATAAATTACCCTATTGCGCTTACGCCGCATTTTGTCAAAAGTATTCATAATTTGATCATATTGAGGACCCAATTTTTTAGCGTTAAACTCGATAATATTGACATGATGACCAGGTAAACTACGCGGCCTAATTCCGTAACTCAGCATTAGCGCCAACGAGGCCTTAAGCATCGCTTCATAAAACATTTGATAAGCCGTTTCTTCATCTAAGGATAAGACTCGCTTAGCTTTGCTGAATTTTTTAACGGCGCTATTGAAAAATTTTACGATATTGCTGAAACTAATATCCTGGGTCTTAAATCTTTTCATTATTTTATAATATCAATCATTTTATGACTCAAAATTTCTCTCAGAAAAGGATTTGATTGCTTTTTCCTTTCAAATTCAGACGGACGATAAAGAGTGTAATTAATTTCCCGATTAAACTGTTTTTCTAAACTTCTTAAGACACTATCAAGTTTACTTTCCGGTGGGTTACCAATTATTATCAAATCAATATCGCTGAAATTATCGGCCGTTCCCTGAGCAAATGACCCATAAATAAAAACTTTTTTTATATCAGGAATTTTCTCAAGATATTGCTCAATGGTTTTTTCCAGACCAATCGTCTTTTTTATAATCCCCTTAATTTCTTGATATAAGGGATAATTTTTATTTAATTTAAAAAAGCGGCTTTTACCTTTAAAGGTGCTTTTTAAAATTCCTTCTGATTCCAGATTGTTGATATCTTTTTGAAAAACTCCCGGCTCTTTCTTTAACATTCGACCAAGCTCACGTAAATAAAAAGTTTTATCCGGATTAGCAAAAAAAATACTTAGGACTAGAGATTGATTTTTAGTTAGTTTAATAATCATCTTATACCTGCTTGTATGTTATCTACATACAACTGTATGCTATCAGCATACGGCTGTCAAGTAGCTAGCCAATTCTATAATCGCGCAAGAATCGCGCAAGAATTAATAGGAGACTTTTTTATTTTCAACCAAAAAATCGCCTGGATGTGGGAGTAAATCAAAAAACCCTGTTTAAGGGTTCCAATTTACTTCTGATGAGTGACGCCGAGAATCCTATTAACCGCTCAATGATTTGGGTTGGACGTATACTGCGCTATTAACTCATCTTTGAAAAACTGATACTGCTCGGGTTTTAGCTCACTTAATCTTCGCGACAACACATTTTTCTGTCTTGCCTGTATGACTTTCTGAAGTGCGGCTTAAAACCAGCGAATACTTGATTAGCAATAATAGCATGGCTGGGGAATGCTGTCAAGTACTTGTGGTATTATCCACGCACATATTCAGCAAAGCGGTTAAAATTAGAGTATATGAAAAACAACAACATATGCTCTCATTGCAAAATGAAT
>PEXU01000058.1 GCA_002774635.1 Candidatus Kerfeldbacteria bacterium CG08_land_8_20_14_0_20_40_16
TAGGCCTTCCCTAGCATTTTATCATAAATTTGCTAGGCAAGACCCTTACGGAAATTAGATAATTTTTCTAGAGCTGATTCAATATATTGCCCAACTCTTCAATTTTACTGCCATAAGTTGTCCAATCACCTTGACGTTGAGCCTCAATTGCTTGTTCATATACCTCCTGTGCTCTTGTTGTTAAATCAGTTTCTTGGATTTCCACTGTACTTTCTGGTATCGCTGTTGCTTCAGCAGGTTCCTCTAAAGCTGTGTCGCTAAACAGCCTTGAGAGAGCAATATTAAGTGTCTCAGCCATTTGAATTCTGTTTTCATAAGCCACAATTACCCGTTTTAATTCGGGAATTTTTCCTCCTTCTGCTCTCAGGTAAATTGGTTGAACATAAAGAAGTGATTTCTCAATTGGAATTACCAGCAGATTGCCGCTAATTACCTGAGAACCTCGTTGGTCCCAAAGAGAGATCTGTCGTGAAATTTCCGGATCTTGATTAATACGATTCATAATTTGTTGTGGACCAAATACCAATGTTTGTTTAGGAAAACGGTAAACAACTATTTGACCGTAATGTTCACCATCATTTCTAGCTACAATCCAGGCAGATAAATTGTCCTTTCCCCTAGGCGTAAAGGGAAGCATCAGAATATACTCTTCCTTCTCTTCTTCCGGAAGCTTCATAATCATATGACGCATCATAGGATCGCTGGTATCTTTGCCGGGCTTCTTAGGAATCTCCCACTGGTCCTCTTTGTTATAAAAGATTTGGGGTTCTTCCATATGATAAGTAGCATAGAGATTCGTTTGAAAAATAAATAGGTCTTCCGGATACCTGATATGGGCATAGAGATTGTCTGTGATTGAATCAAGTGGTTTAAAAGACCCACTAAAGATTTTTTCATAGGTTTTAATAAGGGGATCGTTAGGGTCCGCCACATAAAACTGCATTTTTCCAGTATAAGCATCGATCACAATTTTGACTGAATTACGAATGTAGTTAAGGTTACTTGTTGCTATTGGCAAATCATCTCTAAAGTCTCTTAATTTAGCATCAGAGACCATTTCGGAATACGGATAGCGGTCGCTGATGGTATATGCATCATAAATCCATTTTAACTCTTCGTTATCAGTTATAACCAGGTAAGGATCCTTATCGAATTTCAAGAAAGGAAGTACTCTGCGCACTCGATCATCAATATCTCGATACATCATAACTCGTGAGTCTTTGTTAATATCATTTGAGAAGAAAAACTTTGTAGATTGAAAACGGAGGGAAAATAACAGTTTCCTGTAGAATGAATTTATCGGTACTCCCCCATCGCCCTCATACTCTGTGAATACGTTCTCATCACCCGAAGGATAATCAAACTCCTTAGCTTCTGTGTTAACAACCACATATTCGTTTGTTAATTCACCATAATAGATCCCTGGTTTAGCTATATTTAAATTATCAACATCTGATTTTGGCGGTAGGTCCTGAACAAAAAGTACTGGTAGTCCCTCGGGAGTTACCTCATTAACAGGCCCTAAGGTTAGTCCAAATCCGTGAGTAAAGGTTAAATGTTCATTAATAAAATTTCTTTGAGGGAGGCTGGCGGCATCGAGTTCTCTTGGAGAAAGTAATACTTGACGGTAGTTATCGTCAATAGTATAACGGTCGTTATCAATCGAAACAAAATCGTAATAGGTTCTTATCTCCTGTATCTGGCCGAAAGTATCCAAAAGTGGTTCACGGTCCCATAGACGAACATTTTGAATGGTAGACTGATTGTTTTCGATATCAGTCATTGTCAATGTTGTTTCACCCTCTAATTCTCTTTTTTCAATATTGGCTATTCCATAGGCTTGTTGAGTGGAAGTAATATTATGCTTAATATAGGGAGTTTCCTTAACTAACTCATTTGGTAGCACTATGAGGCGCTGGACAAGCTCAGGAGCAAGCCAGCCGCCGATAACGACAACTAGAATATAAATAGCAAAGGATGTAATTAGAAATCTGGTTATTGACTTAAAAGCATGAATTATAAGAAGAACCGCAATTACAAGCGAAATAATAGCACCGAGCTGCAATATCGGAAGTATAATATTAACATCGGTATAGCCTGCCCCAGTAAAAGGGCTAGTAGTACTGTAGACCAAAGATGGAATTTGAACGAAGTAAGTTTTAAGAGCAATTAATAAGAAGAAGAAAGCAAAAAGCAAAGATAAATGTCTCTTGGCTGATGTAACCACAGATTGAACCGAACCTTTGAAAACTCCCTTTAAGCTTTTTTTCAATTCAAGGGCACCCAGCAAGAAATAAAGAATCACAGATCCAATAAGGGCAATTACTATTATTGTTATTGCAAATCCAATAGCAGATTGAATAAATGGTAGGGTAAAAAAGTAATAGCCGATGTCTCTTTCAAAAAGTGGATCAAGATTGCCAAAAGGGGTAGCATTTAGATACTTCAGGAATGTTTCCCATTGAGATGATGCGATAAGTCCAGCAATAATTCCAATAAAAAGGAATACGGGAATAAAGAATTTTTTGATAAGCGGCGATAATTCCAGAGTACGCATTTGAACATTGGTTCCAGAGTTTTGCCTGAAAGTGAACGTTTTAGACTTAGGGGCGAATCGATGAACTAAAAGAAAGTTTAGATAAAGCAATATAAATACGAAAATACCAACCCCAAATCCAAGTGCCAATTTTGTACCCAGAATGGTAGTGAAGATATTACTGTAACCAATTTCTTGAAACCAAAACCAGTCAGTAAGTAGTTTAAACAAACTAGTAAATAGAATTAGCGCCAAAACAACAATCGCGATGGTAATAATCATATAACGTTTTCTTTTTGGCATAATCGTTTGTGTAATTTTGCTTATTTTCAATCGTCTTTTTATAAAAGGCATCTTTTAGATCAATCTCAGGGTTATTAGCTAACGAAACTGGCGATAAAGAACATCGGCTAGTTCGCAGCTTATTTCTGGTTTATGATTTAGAATATATTTCTCCAGATCGATGCTTGTTTTTCATTGAAAATGCTCCAGCACTTTGGAAGCATCTACTATTAGATCAATCGTTTGATCATTCGGTTAATGAAACCTGCTTTATTTGATCCCAGAAATCCTAAAACTTCTCCTTGCTCTACGTTAAAGGAGATATCATCTACCGCTTTAACCTTTCTAAAATATTTTCTTAAATTTTCAACTTGAATAACCGACATTTTATTCTTCTGAATCTTGATGCTTTTTTTTGTGCTCCATTTCATTTTCAAACATACTTGTTACTTTGTTGAAAAGATCAACAAATATTTTTTCTGCTCTCCCCCTTTTTAAGGGCAGCTGATGACTAAAATCACCGTGCGAAACTCTTCGTAAACCATCAGCCAATATTTTGAAGGGGCGAGATAATATTTTTGACAAAATATGAGCGATTAGAATAGAAATTATGATTAAAACAACAACTGATGCAAAAATCGCAATAATCTGAACATTAAGTGAATGGGTAATACTTTCTGAAGGATAGTCTACTCCAACTATTGCAATGGAATTGCCATCTTTGTCCTTAATCGGTGCATAGCCTGACAGCCAAGTACCCCATTTGTCAGTGGTAAATGATTGATCAACAGAAGGACCATTTAGGCTGTCTTTTAGTTGTTTCAGATTATTAACATCGTATTTCTCACCAATATCGGGACGAAGTTCCGATATTGGTCTATGTAATTATCGTTATTCCTGTCGCCAGATTCTTGCCCGGCGACAACAAAAGTCATTATATTTGGATCTTCCGTAGGACGCAGAGTATAAATATCGTCGATTTCGGGATTTGCCGCAATTATGGTTTGGAAATAACTTTCGATTTCTTTATATTCCTCGGTATTTTGCTGATCAACTGTTTTTATAGTTTCATGTTTTTCTGCTGATATATTTTTTGAAACGGAAACCGCAATTCCTTTTAATTTTTCTTTGTAGCTATTCATCATTGATTGGGACCCAACAAAATACATGATAGAAGAAAGAATAATCACATTGATTAGTAACGCTAAAAAAACTAGCCAGAATACATGTTTCTGGTAGGGTTTTGAATTATGGTCATATTCACTCATTCTTTTCGGTGTTAATTATTTTATATATTTTTTTACCATATTAATAATGTCAGCTAAATGAACATCAGACTTTTTAATAAAATCCTTAGCTCCTAAAATTCTTGCTTTCTCCTCTTCTACCGGTTGATCTAAGCTCGTTAAAACAATTACCGGAGTTAGATTACCCTCTTCATCCGGTTCTAGGTTTCGCAATACGTCAAATCCATCAAGAATAGGCATTATTATATCCAGTAAGATCAGGTCTGGCTTAAATTTTCTGATCTTGTCCAATCCGATTTTTCCATTTTCAGCAATTTCCACCAAGTAACCTGCATTAGAAAGCATTGATTTAAACATTTGCAAACATAGTAAATCGTCCTCGATGACCAATATTTTTTTTCCCATTTTAGCAAATATTAATTAATCAATAGAAAGTGAGAAATAGAAGGTTGAACCCATATCGACAATGGATTCGACCCCAATCGTTCCACCGTGCGCTTCCACTATACCTTTGGTAATGACTAGCCCTAGCCCCGTACCCTTAATCTCAAACTTTTGCTTGCTTTCTGCTTGTTCAAACTTATTAGATAGGCTACCTATTTGGGTTTCAGTAATCCCGGAACCATTGTTAGTTACCGCTCAAATTATAGTTTCCTGACCTAATTCTAGCAGTTTTTTGATTTTATTTGAAGTAAACCAGGTGATGCTACTGGTCTTTGTAACCTTTTCCATATTTTAGTTTTGCCGATGGTAGTTTTTAGATAAATTTTATAGATGAAATTAAGATTAAATCTCCTCAAAAATCTCGTTTTTTTGCTTTCTTTCTCTTAAAAATGACTGCTCGGAGTAGTATCCGATTGGAATTATTGCTACGGGCAAAAAGGTGGTTTTTAAAATTAGTTTAACTTTTTCAGGATCAAAAGCACCCACCCAAACACTGCCGATATTTTGATCAGCGGCCGCCAGTTGGGCATAAGAAGCAGCAATCGTAGCATCTTGAATAGAATAAAGTTCTTTTCCTCTTAAGCCATATTTTAATTCGCATTCCTCTTGATTGGCGCAAAAAACCATTACAAGAGGTGCCTGATAAATAAATTCTTGATCAATTGCTGCTTCAGCAAGTTCTTTTTTAATATTTTGGTTTTTTACTAGATAAATCTTATAAGATTGCAAGTTTCCAGCAGAGGGGCATTTATTGACTATTTCTAAAATGGAGTCAATTTTCTCGTTATCGATTGGTTGTTTTAAAAAATGTCGCACAGAATGACGAAGTTCAATTGTTTTTTTGAATTCCATACTAAATGTTAATTATTACAATTTTATAATAACATTAGTTATTCAATCTTGACAATAAATTCGTTTTAGTGTACTATTTATAGTTAAATTGAACTTTTTACTGGAAGCCGCAACTTCCCCCATTCTAAAAGGAGGCGTGCATGGCTGAAAAAATCTCTAAGGCGGAAGCATTGAAGGTTATACAGAGCCTTATTGGAAGTAATTGCTTGGAAATACAAAAAGGACCAAAAGGACTTTTCCTTCGGGTACATGAACTTCATTTTCGTTGCGGAGAAAAAGGTCATCTCCACTCCCGACTTTTTCTGACTAGGGATGGAGCTACAGCTAATTCAAAAGACCATCCTAATGCTCGACGAATTACTGACAACACCGAGCCTACTCTACCGAATGAATGGAGTGTATTTCCGCGATTAGTAATCCTTCCCTCTAAATGACTTCGCTACATGGGGTAGTCTGTAAAAGACCGCCCCTATTTTTTATTAATCCAACCTTTGATATAATCCAAAACATGAACAATCTGGGATTTTGGAAAAAGTTGAAACGGCCAATTTTGGCACTAGCGCCAATGGCCGATCTTACCGATTCCCCCTTTAGACAGATAGTAGCTAGCAAAGGCCGGCCTGACGTTTTTTTTAACGAATTTGTTTCGGCTGATGGGCTTTGTTTAAATGGTAAAGATAGTTTATTGCCCCTTCTTCGATTCGGTAAGGTAGAACATCCTATAGTAGCACAGCTATTCGGTTCCAAACCGGAAAACTTTTACCAAGCTGCTAGAATAATCGTTCAATTAGGATTTGACGGAATTGATATTAATATGGGTTGCCCGTTCAAAAAAATTGAAAAACAAGGAGCAGGAGCCGCCCTGATTGAAAATCCAAAATTGGCCCAAATGATAATTTTAGAAACAAAACGAGGTGCTAAAAAAATTCCGGTTTCCGTTAAAACTAGAATTGGTTATCATCGGGAAATTGTTAGGGAATGGATCCCGGAAATTTTAAAGGCTGACCCAGCAGTTATCACTATCCACGGCAGAACCAGAAATGAAAAATCAAAAGTGGGCACTCATTGGGAAGTCATTGGAAAGGCAGCTAAAATAGTTAGGAAAAGCGGAAAGCGATCCTTGATAATTGGGAATGGTGATATTAATAGTTTAGAGGAAGCCAAAACCAAAGCCAAAAAATATAATTTAGATGGAATAATGATTGGCCGAGCGATTTGGAAGAACCCCTGGTTTTTTGCCGCCAAAAACGTAAACTCAGTGCCGATTACGGAAAGAATCGCCACTCTTGTCGAACACGCTAAAATATATGAGAGTTTTCATCGAAATAAAAAAAACTTTCACGATTTAAGAAAGTTTTACTCCAGTTATATTTCAAGTTTTAAGGGAGCTAAACGTTTAAGAATGAAAATGATGACGGCAGAAAATTCAGAAGAAGTCGAAAAAATCGCAGCTCATTTTTTTAGGGAAGATGGTGTTTCGTTTTGATAATTCTCTCCGCTTCTTTATACTTTTCCAATCTTTTTATTCTAAGACCAACTTTCTCCCAGGGAATTTTATACATAAAAGAAGGCAGCCATTCTGATATACCTATTTTCCTTGGCTGAACCGAAAACAATATTTCAGGAAGATAAGTACCCTTGCCTCCCCGTTCCATTATCGTTAGCCACAAATCCCAATCTTGTAGTCTTTTTATCTCTTCATCAAATCCGGGAAACTTTTCTCGCCGAGTTAAAGAGCTAGTATGAATAAAGTTAGCCTTCTTCAATTTTTCTGAACTATAAGGAAATAATTTAAAATTTTTAAATCCCCATTTAAAGGAACTATAAGCAAATGCGCAATCCGGAGCATGTTCTAAGGCAATCAGCAATTTTTCCAGCATGGTGCTTTTCATTACCAGATCAGCATCACAAAATAACAGATAATCACCCTGTGATTTAGAAAAACCTCTGTTTCGAGCATTGTTTGCTCCTCTATTTTCTTGGTGGATAATGGTAATTGGCTTATGGTAATTTTCTAATATATGGACTGTATTATCTGTAGAACCATCATTTACTACAATTACTTCAAAATCTTTGATGGTTTGATTAAATACTGAATCAAGACAGTCCTTGAGCATATTTCCATGCTGATAAGTTGGGATAATAATACTAATCATTTTTGCATTTAATTGACATTAGTTAGAAATAGTCATAATCTTTAAACTAGCTCTTTGAAGGCAGAAAAGGAGGTGATGATAAGATGAATCAAGAAAGTAATGTTAAATCCCTTTACCAAACCGTCGAAAAATTGAATTCTAGGATTGAGCTTTTGGAACAGCATTATACAGTTTTAAGTGGTTTATACGGAATTTCTTTGAGCGGCATGAATATCAGGAATAGAATGGCCAGAGTGATGGAAGAAATTTCGGCTTTGTTTAGTAAACTCGAAAAAATTGACGGCGGTCAGAAGAAGCTAGCGATACTCAAAGAAAAATATAACCTAATGGCTAAGTTGTGGGAAAACGTGCTGAAAAACGGAAGACCAAGAGAAAATAATATTACTAAGCGAGCCCGGAGGTTCTTTAAGAAATACCGCCGATAGTGGAATTTTCACTAGAAGCGGTATTTTCAATTATTCAGAAAGAACTTTAATTAGCTTCTCTGCCCTTGATTCCCAGTCAAATTGGGCCTTCACTCTATTCTGGCCTTGTTCCCCAAGTTTCCTTGCTAACGCTTGATCATCTAGCAAGCGGGTAATTGCCCCGGTAAGCTCTGCGGAATCATCCGGATTTACCAATAATCCCGTTTGCTCATGAATAACGGCATCTTCTACTCCTCCGGAACGGGTGGCAATAACCGGCTTTCCGAACGCATTTGCCTCTAAATATACTATGCCAAAACCTTCTTTATCACCATTTTCTAAATTCAGCGTAGGCATAACAAAAATATCTGCTATTTTATAATAACTGGGTAAATCTGACTCGGGAATTTCCCCAAGAAATATTACATTATTCTCAAGATTATTTTTTGAAATATAATCTTGCAAAACCTTTTTAGCTGGTCCCTCTGATCCAATAAGATAAACAAGATTAGGGTATTTTTGGATTATTGAGGAAAGACTTTTCAGTACTTGAAGATGTCCTTTTCTTTTCACTATTCTGCCAACAGTTAAGAGTATCAATTTATCCTTAAGATGGTGCCGATTACTAATTTCTCCCTGTTTATCTGAATAACATCTTTTGTCGATATCAGTGGCTGGTGAAATTATTGATATTTTTTCATGCTCCGTTCCCAGTTTAATAAGTTCTTGGTAAGTAAATTTGCTAACAGTAATTATTTTTTGCGAATTTTTTATTATCTTACGCGCCAGCCAGGATTTGCGCTTTGAGTTTTTTAAAATAGTAACATCCATAGCGTGGGTAGAAAGCGTAAAGGGGATATTCCAGATTTTTTTTAAAATTAAGGAGACGGTGCCCAATGGTAATATTTGGCCGACCAGTATTTGCTCAATCCCCTCTTTTTTTACAATTCCCCTGACTTTCCAGATTAAAAATATCCATTTCGGCCAGATCAAGGGAAAGGTTGATAAAAGTTTCTTGCGATAAATTTGATACGATTGATTTTTATCAAAATCGTTTGCTTCTTTATGCTGGGGAGCGAGAACAACAATTTTATCCCTAACCAAACGCGTGCATAATTCCTTTAAATACACCGAAACTCCTCCGATTCGAGGAGGAAAATCAAGCGTTATTAACAGAGTTTTCTTCATGCTGTTTTTTAAAAACCGAGTGATAAAGAGTTAGAAAATCCTCTTTAGTGACTCCCCTTACAGCAATTAATATAACAAAATAGATTATGGTTCCCAGAGGAACTAATAATAAAATAGAAACTTTATTTTGTAATAGATAAATTATCACTCCCATCGCTGTGCTGGCAAACAAAATTTTCAAAAATTTTCCGAGAATATATCTTTTATTGTATCGAACGATCTTTCCTATCCAAGGCAGACCCAAAGAGACTAAAAGAATGGCGCTCGCTAGAGCAGAAATGCTTGCTCCGAGGTAAGTATAGCGTGGTATTAAAATAATATTTAAAACTATATTAAATAATGTCGCAATTCCCATATTAATGGTATTGAGCGTCTGACGATTACAGGCATTTAGAAAATTTCCTACAGGATAATTCAAAAATACGAAAATCAATCCGAAAATAATTATCTGAAAAGCATTAATAGAAGCCTCAAATGCCGGCCCATACAGCTTAATGATAATTTTATGGGCTAGGATAAATGATCCAGCAGTAATTGGTAGACTGACAATCATCAAATAAACTACTGCCCGCTCAAAGGTATAAGCAAGTTTCTCTTTAGAGGTGATAAAGTAGCGGCTCATAGCAGGAAAAAAACTGGTCGCAAAGGCACCGGGAATAAAAGTTAATGAGATATTAAATTTAGATGCTATCGAATACCAACCGACATATCGATCGCCGGCGAGAATTCCCAGCAAGACCTTATCAATATCGTTATTAATCTTATAAAAGATACCAGCGATGGCAAACGGAAGAGATATTTTCAAAATTGTTTTTACTACCGATTTACTCCATCGGAAAATTGGTCGAATTTTCGCTTTGAATAGAACTAAGGAAAGGGAATACAAAAAATTAAAAGCACTCCCAACTAAAATTGCGGTGATTAAAGCTCTAAGATAAAATCCAAAAATTAAACTCAAGATACCCACTCCTACAATGAGACTTTGATAAATTATGATACCAATCGCCTCGTATTGTAGTTTTTGATATGCCCGAAAGATTGAATAAAAGGAAAAAGTAAATGAATCTAAAATAATTATTACAATTGCTAAATAAACTAGGTTGAGCGTCAGGACATCTCTACCTAGAAAATGAATGGTTGTTAAAAGAGCAATAATAGTGATAATTGAAAAAACCAGTTTAATCCCCAGAACATTCGACAAATACAACTTTGCCTTTTGGTAATCTCTGGAGATTTCTCGCGTTAGAACAGGCCCCATCCCGAACTCAATTAGAAGTGCAAATATTCCTGCGAACGATAAGGCCCAGACATACTTGCCAACATTATCACTTCCTAATTGTTGAGAAATATAGGCAAAATAAAAAAAAGAGAGGATCTTTTGGAATATTGAAGCTCCCGTAAGAAAAGCCGTGTTTCTGGCGATTTTACTTTGAGAAATTTTCGGCATTAATGTTTTTTAGCGTTTTTGCCACTGGGGAGCACGACGGGCTCGTTTCAGTCCGTATTTTTTGCGTTCTTTTATTCTCGCGTCTCTGCTTAGTAATCCTGCTTTTTTTAACGGTGACCTTAGGTTGGAGTCGTACTTTTCTAATACCCGGGCAATTCCAAGACTGATACTTTCTGCTTGTCCTCGTTTTCCTCCACCCTTAACCCGGATTGAGAAACTACCAATTTTTAGCTTAACAACCTCCAGTGGTTTTTTTACAATTTGTTGTAAGGTAAAGGTGGGAAAAAATTCTGATAATTTTCTTGAATTAATCTCAGTTTCCCCCTCTTTCTTTAAATAATAGCGAACACGGGCCACTGCCTCTTTTCTTCTTCCTACTGCAAATAAGTAATCTCTTTTAATCGCTTTCTTGATTTCTTTTTTTTGCTCCTCTATTTGCTGAACTTCTTTTTTTCTAGGACGACCCCGTTTCTTGACCATCGTCTTTTTTTTGACCGGTCTGATTGATGATTTTCCTTTTTTTATTGGCATTATTTCATAAATTGAATTTTTTTAATCATCCGGATACGCAATTTATTATTGGGAAGCATGTTTTTTACGACGTTAATGAAAAATTGCTGCGGGTTACTCTTAAACAAATCTCCCATTCTTTTTGACTTAATCCCGCCTGGATATCCCGTATATCTAAAATATTTCTTAGCATTGATTTTTTTGCCACTAACGGCAACCTGATTTATATTCTGAATTATTATTCTTACCTGACTAATCTTTTCCGGACGATAACTCGGCAATAATTTTCCCTGTACTGCCTTAGCGACTTCGGATGCCAGTCTTCCCAGAGGCGTTTTCGTAGCGTCGAATCGATAGGTTATAATTCTATTTGGATTTTTGGGATAACTTTTTTTCATCATCTTTTATGATCTCTATTTGTACTATCGGAGCTCCATCTCCTTTTCTATTATTTATTTTGCTAATCCTTAAATAGCCGCTGTTTCTATTATGAAACCTTGGCGCAAGATCGGAAAATAGCTTTTTAATAAGTTTTTCCTGGTAAATAAATTTTTTTACCATTCGGCGGCTCGTTATTGTGTCATTTTTTGCTGAAGTTAGCAGTTTTTCCGCAATTGGTTTTAGTATTCTTGCCTTCGCTTCGGTGGTCTTGATTCTTTCAAATTCAATCAACTGACCGGCTAGGTTTCGCAATAATGATTCTCGAGAACTTTTTTTTCTATCTAGTATTCCTTTCTTTTTTCTATGGCGCATAAAGACTATTTTTTAACCTCTTTTTTGTTCTTTGATTCGGCTCGTTCCTGATCTTTAACTATTTCTTCCTGATTTGTTTCTGACTTTAAAGTTTGCTTTGCTTCACTTTTCTTTTTGGACGCAGTTTTTTTACTGGTAAATAATGTAAAATGATTAACCAAAATTTCTCCTGCTTGATAAAATGCGTCAGTGGGAGTTATCGTACCGTCCGTATCAATCTCAAGAGTTAACCGATCATAATTAGTCATTTGCCCAACTCGAACGTTCTCTATCTCGAATCTTGCTTTTAAAACCGGCGTGAAAATAGCATCAATAGCGATAACTCCTATTTCTGATTTTTCTTTTTCCCGGCTTTCTACCGGGGAATATCCCAGACCTCTGCCGACTATGAATTCAATCTCTAATTCAGCGGACTTATCGGCCAGAGTTGCAATTACTTGATCAGGATTCACTATTTCAACATCTGATAATTTTTTTATGTCTTTGGCAGTAACAACTTTTTCTCCCTTTGCCTTTAAATTCAATACCGCGTTTTCACCACGCAGTAATTTCAGTCGGATCAGCTTGATATTGAGAATTAATTCAACAATGTCCTCTTTAACGTATTTTAAGCCAGAAAATTCATGCTGAACTCCTTTAATTTTAATGGCAGTTATGGCTGCTCCCGGTAATGATGAAATGAGTACTCTCCGCAATGCGTTTCCCAAGGTCAAACCATAACCCGGGTACAGTGGTTCAATTACCACAATCGCCTTATTATTGCTCTTTTGATCTATTTCAATTTTTTTAGGTAGTTTAATTTCATTCATGAATTTAACGCTATTAATTATCAATTATATTATTTATCGAGAATAATATTCAATTACGATCGGGATGTTAAAGGATTGTTTTACCTCTTCAAAAGGTGGTTTACTCAGCACTTTACCCACGAGGGCCTTTTGGTCAAATTCAAGCCAGCTCGGGAGATCGTTTTTTTTTGGATTTTTTGCGGTATCAACAAAAAGTTTTTTACTTTTTTCCTTTATTGAAATTTTATCACTTACCTTCAGCTGGGCAGATGGGATATTTACCGCTTGACCGTTGACTAAAATATGATTATGGGAAACTAATTGTCGAGCAATACTTCTTGATTTTGCTAAGCCTAAACGATAAACAATATTATCTAATCTTAATTCCAGTAAATACAATAGGTTCTCTCCACTATCGCCTTCTTTTCTCATTGCCTTTTTAACGTAATTACTGAACTGCTTCTCTAAAATCCCATAAATATGTTTAACCTTCTGTTTTTCTCTAAGTTGAGTGCCATACTGGGTTAATCGCTGCCCGTGGAGTTTTGGACCATGCATCCCTGGAGGATAGTTTCTTTTTACCATTGGGCATTTGGGAGTAAAGCACTTTTCAGCTTTAAGATATAGTTTCTCTCCTTCTCTTCTACATCTTTTGCATTTTGGATCTAAATTTCTGGCCATTTTTATACTCTTCGTGGTTTAGGCGCGCGCGGACCGTTATGAGGTATTGGCGTCACATCCTTAATTGATAAAATATTTAATCCCGCTGATCCTAGAGCCCGGATTGCCGCTTCGCGTCCGCTACCAACACCCCTTATAAAAACATCCACTTCTCGTAGGCCAACGTCTTTTATCTTTTCCAGCAAATTTCTAACAATTATCCCTGCGGCGAAGGGGGTAGATTTCTTAGGTCCTTTGAATCCTGAAATTCCAGCGGAAGACCAAGCAATTACATTACCATTAGGATCGGCAATGGTAACAATTGTATTATTATAGGTTGCCTGGATATGCACGGCTCCGTGGGTAATAATCTTTCTTTTTTTCCTTTTTTTAGGTATCGCTTTGGCTTTTTCCATCTATTCTTATCTTAATTAAGTTTTTTCATCTGCTGTTTTTCGTCCACTTCCCACTGTTTTTCTAACATTCCCTCTTACCGTTCGAGAATTAGTTTTAGTAGATTGGCCTCGGACAGGTAAATTTTTAGAATGGCGATCGCCACGATAACTGCCGATTTCCTTTAATCTCTTTATATTCGTAAGAATCTCACGCTTTAATTCACCTTCAACTTTGTAGTTCTTCTCAATCACTTCTCGCAATTTATTCACCTCTTCTGGTGTCAAATCCTTAGTTCTTGCATCTGGATTAATATCGGTATCTTTCAAAATCTTATTGGAAAGGGTTTTTCCAATTCCAAAAACATAAGTCAATGCAATTTCAATCCTTTTTTCTTTGGGGAGAGTTACTCCTGCAATTCTTGCCATAAATTATTTGATTATTTGACCGTTGGTATATTTGATTATTTGTTTTGTTTAAATTTGTTCTTATTTTTTCAGTACCCTTATCCAAATATTCAAATACCCAAATAATCAGATGAATGCAATCTTACCCTTGGGTTTGTTTGTGTTTGGGATTTTCGCAAATTACCACTACTCGGCCCTTGCGCCTGGTTATTTTGCATTTTTTGCAAATTTTTTTAACTGATGCTCTGACTTTCATAATTAATGATACTAGTGACGATAAATAATTCTTCCCTTAGTTAAATCATAAGGAGACATTTCGATTCTTACTCTATCTCCGGGCAATAGACGGATTCTATTCATTCTCATTTTTCCGGAAAGATGAGCCAGTATTTCATGGTCGTTCTCCAGCCTTACTTTAAACATTGCGCTGGGTAGTAATTCCTCCACCGTGCCCATTACTTCTAAAAAACCTTTTTTACTTGATTTTGATTGAGAAAGATCAGTTAAGGACTTATTTTGCTTAGGGATTTCCTGGGGAGCCTTGATCATAGATAATTTTTTAGTATAAATTAAAATTCATTATCCTTAGACAAAGGACATGAATCTGTTTAATATTACCTTGTTTAGGCTGCAATAACTCATCCAGTATGAGAAAAGTATAACACCAGAGAACGGGAGGTGTCAAGAAATCGATTTTTTCGCTAATATTAGCGATATTTATTCTACTCCAATTTAGCCTTTATTCTTCTTATTCCGGCGGAGACCGCTTGCTCTTTTATGATTTTGAAAATACCTAACTCCGATGTATTTTTGACATGTGGTCCGCCACAAATTTCCTTGGAAAAATCTCCGATCGAATAAACCTTAACTTTATCGCCATATTTTTCTCCAAACAGACCGATGGCTCCTTCTTTTTTTGCTTGGTTAACAGTCATTTCTTTTAAAGTAACCGGCAGTTTATTTTTAATCTGTTCGTTGACAATCTGCTCCACTTTTTTCTTTTCTGGTTCAGTCAATTTTTGGGGGTGGGAAAAATCAAATCTCAATCTTTCCGGATTGATATTACTGCCTTTTTGAGCAACATAGTCTCCCAACACCATTCTTAGTGCTTTATGGAGCAGATGCGTGGCAGTATGCAATTTGGTAGTTTCTTTGGAATGATCAGCCAATCCCCCAGCGAATTTCTTTTCCGCACCTTGACGGGAAAGTTCCTGATGTTTTTTGAATTCTCTTTGAAACTCATTTTTATCAACCAGAACTCCTTTTAATTCTTCCTCAATCATCTCTAACGGGAACCCATAAGTTTGATAAAGATTAAAGGCTACTTTCCCTGAAAACATATTTTTCCCTCTAATGATCATGCCTCGTGTTCCCACTCCTCGCACTGCTACAGTTTCTAGTTCCTTCCTCATCATTTTTAGACCTTTTTCCACAGTCGCATTAAATTTTTCTTCTTCTCTAATTAATTGTTCAAGAATAAAATCTTTGTTTTTTAAGAGTTCGGGATAAAGCAATTTATAGTTATTCAAGAAAACCTCAGCAACAGTGAATAAAAACCTTTTTTCTATCTCCAGTTTTTTTTCCTGTCTTATTGCTCTTCTAATCAAACGCCTCAATACATATCCTTGGTCCACATTAGAAGGAACAATTCCTTCGGCTAAGATAAAACAGGCAGCTCTAACATGGTCTACTATTATTCGCTCTGCTTTGATATCTTCTTTCTTAGAGAGCTCTTTTACTTTTTCTAACGCTTTTTTTAGTGCACCGATTTGATAATTATCATCCTTTCCATTCAAAACAGCAGCCGTTCTTTCTAAACCCATGCCGGTATCCACATTCTTTTGTTTTAAAGGTTCATACTTTCCTTCAGCTGTTTTATTATATTCCATAAAAACATCATTCCAAATCTCGGCATAGCGGCCGCAGTTATCATTCGGCTGGCACTTGGGACCGCAGGGCTTTTGATCAGTGATATAAAACATCTCTGTATCCGGGCCGCAGGGACCAGTTTTTCCGGCCGGTCCCCACCAGTTGTCTTCCTTTCCATATTTGTGAATTTCAGAGAGTCCCATATTTTTCCAGACCTCGTAACTCTCCTGGTCAAAAGGAGCATCCTTATCGCCAGCAAAAACGGTAACCGCTAATTTTCCCGCTGGAATCTTTAGTTCCTTCGTCAAAAATTCATAACTCCAGGTAATCGCCTCTTTCTTCCCGTAGTCGCCCAACGACCAGTTGCCCAGCATTTCAAAAAAGGTTAAATGCCAGGCATTGCCCACCTTATCAATATCTCCGGTTCTGATACATTTTTGATAGTTGGTGAGTCTTTTTCCGGCGGGATGTTTTTCGCCCAGCAGAAATGGTACGAGCGGATGCATTCCTGCGGTAGTAAACAAAACAGAAGGATCGTTCTCGGGAATTAAAGACGAAGAAGGAATTACCATGTGTTGCTTTCTCCTGAAGAAATCCAGGTATTGTTTTCTTAGTTCGATTGGCTTCATATAATAAGATTGTATCTTATCTAAGTTGGGTCAGCAAGTATTACATTTGCTTTAATAACTCCTCTATTTTCGCCTCAATGTTGTTTTTTTGAACGGAATCTGGCTCTAGTTCCAGATATTTTCTAAAGGCAAAAGTTGCTTTTTCCGGATCATTAAGATAATCAGAATAAACAATCCCTAAAGCTAAATAGGAAAGTGAATATTGATTATTAAAATAAAGCGCTGTTTGATATTTCTTGGCCGCTTTCTGATATTTTCCAGTTTTAACATAAACATTGCCTAAATTATAATGTGCTTCACTCATACTGGAATCCAGGGAAAGTACTTTTTTGTAATATTGGATCGCCTTCCCATAATCATTTTGCCTGGCATAATAGTTTCCCAGCGCAAGATATACTTGCGGTAGCTTCGGATTTATTTGCTGAGCGGAAAGAAGTGTTTCGAGTGATTTCTCCAGATTGCCCTCCCGATTATAAAATTCTGATAAATAAATGTAGCCGGTCATACTTTTGCCATTTTGAGCGATATTTCTTAAAATCTCCGTTTTGAATTGATCAGAGTTTTCATCTGAAAGACGATCAAAGATCTCACTTATTGATTGATTGGGATTCAAATAATCATAACCGTAATCAGCAATTATTTCTTTATTGCGTTCATTGTTTCGGACATAAACTTCAAATAAATTATCAAAGTAAACCATCTTCCAATCGGGGTTGTTCGATAGAAACTCACTGTGCTGCACTAGAATAAAATTAAAATTATATTCTTCGGTTGCTTTGGCCAATTCATTTCTATTGCTTCCGAAACTTTTGTAGCGAAAGAAAAAATCTTCACCATACAGACCGGATCGGCCATCCAAAAAAACTTTTCTTTGGGGGTACCATCTCCAAATTAGAAAACTTCCCAGGTCATACTGATTCATCATATTACCTTCAATTTTGACCTGATCAATAAATTCAACGGCCGTTTCAGGAAAGTTGTCAAGGGCGGCACCTAAATCAAAGTAGTGGTAATTAAGCCCGAAGGAATTTCCTTTAAAAACGAACTGAAAAAATAGTAAAAACAAAAAAATTATTAAGCCGCTTTGTATTATCGGATATAAAACTCTACGTTGAAAAAGCGTAGTTTTAAAAGAAGCAATAAACTCCTTGAACGCATAAACAAAGGGAACATAAATACCCAAAGCATATAAGACAACATTGCGTATTCCCTTAAAATTGGAATATCCAAAAAATAAGAAAATCAGGAAATAAAGCGGATTAAACTTCCTAAAAATCAACAAGAATAAAAGAACTAAGGATGCTGCGGTAACAAGGAATAAAGTAACGTATTCTCGGGGCTGATGCATTGGATCAAAAGGAGATTTCCATTCGTTCAGCTCAGCAAAAAAATTAGACAAGCCGAAAATCCCACGGAATGGCAGTAGAATCATCTCATAACCATAAGGGTTAACAAAGCAAATTAAAATCGATAAAAATGAGGCCAGAACCAGTAATTTAAGTTTTTGAGCAGTCAAAGAAAATTGTTCCAACCAAGTTATTCTGGCTTTAAGTAAATAAAAAACAAGGTGAGTGATGGTAAATAAACCTAATAATCCCCAACCAATGATAAAACCGCCGTGGACATTGATCCAGAATAAAAAAATTAGGGGAAGAAAAAATATTACCCAACTTTTTTTACTAGTTTGGTAATTGAAAAGGATGTAGATAAGAATGCTAAGCAGCAGAAAGGTAAATATCTCAGGTCTTTCCACAAACCGAAAAGCGCCCATCATACCCATTCCCACCAAAATCAATAAGGCGCTAAGCGAACGACCCCAGAGAGTATTTACTGTTTTTAATAATATTCCAAAAGTAATTAGAATTATTAATGTTTTGAACAATACCAATCCACTGAAACCAAGATATTTATATACCAGATAAAGAATTACTTGGGCCAGCCATTCGTGATCAACGTCACGAGTTCCTGTTACAGTATACGAAAAAAAATCATACTGGGGAAGCGATTTTGTTTCCAGAATATGTTCACCATATTTCAAGTGCATCCAAGTATCAGCATCTTCAACTGGAAAAACACAAATAGCAAAAATAACACTAAAAGCAAGAATTAAAACTATTAAATAAATAATTCGTTGGTTCTGTTTGCTTTGAAAAATATCCAGTAACTTTGAAAACATTTTATTGGATTATTCCTCCTCCGATTACTTCGGATCCCTGATAAAATACAATTGATTGTCCCGGGGTAATTGCTCTTTGAGGCAGCTCAAAGTGAACTGCTATCTGATCTTCTTTTAAATAATAGATTGTTGCTGCTTGATCACTTTGACGATAGCGAATTTTAGTTAAACATTTAAAAGGATAAGTGGGTTGACTGACGATCCAGCTTAGATTAGAGGCGATAAGCTTGTCTCGATAAAGGCAAGAATCCTGATTTCCTTTAGCTACCATTAAAGTATTACTTTTGATGTCTTTGGCTACAACATAATAAGGGATTCCCCCACCAATCTTAATTCCTTTTCTTTGGCCAATGGTATAAAAGACAACACCGTTATGCTTGCCAATTATTTTTCCATCGCTAGTAATAATCTTGCCTATTTTTTCTTTAATTCTAGTCTTAAGGAAATTTCTCACATTAATTTCTCCGATAAAACAGATACCTTGGCTGTCTTTTTTATCGTGGGTTGTCAACCCCAACTGCTTAGCAATAGCTCTGACTCTGTGTTTTTGATAAGCACCAATGGGAAACAAAATCCTGCTAAGCTTGGCTTGATCAAGGGTATAGAGAAAATAGGATTGATCTTTATTTAAGTCCTTTCCTTTTAAGAGGTGATATCTATTTTTTCCGCTGGTTTTAATCCGGGCATAATGACCAGTAGCAATAAAATCCGCCCCTAATTTAATCGATTTTTCAAGAAAAATTTTAAATTTAATCTCTTTGTTACACATAACATCGGGGTTAGGAGTAATTCCTTTTTGGTAACTTTCAAAAAAATAATTTACAACTTTTTCTTTATATTCTTTTTCAAAATCGAAGGTATAAAAAGGAATGTTAAGCTTGGAACATACTTGACGCATGTCTTCTTGATCTTCAATCCAGGGGCAAAGAGTGGTTTTAAAAGCTAAGCCGTTCTTGTCCCAATTGATATTCTCTGACCAATTCTTCATGAATATTCCTCTCACTTCGTATCCTTGCCTTTTAAGCAATGCCGCCGCTACAGAGGAATCAACTCCGCCACTCATTGCCACAAATACTTTCTTTCTCTTTAAACTCATATAATCTTATCTTTATTATTGTCTTATTATTATATAAGATTTAAGCATAACTAAAAACCCCGTTCTACTAGAACGACGCTTTCTCCTTTATCTATTGATCAATTTTTATTACCTGTCTTGGTCTGAGAATATGACTTTTTGAGCTGGTTTTACGATCATTTCGCTCTCTACTATTTTCCTTCAGTTGTTCGGTGTTGTTTTGATCTTTTTGTCTTCGAAATGGTTTACCAAATGAAACAGGATCCCGTTTCAAAGCATCATTTAAGGAAATCGATTGCGGTGTTGGCGCCTGCACTTCATTATGTACAGCATCGTTCATAATTCTTACTACTGACTTGGGGCGTTCAGGCTTGTTATTAGATGCTACTTTCTTACCATCTTGCCTCTGCTGATTTTTGAATCGGGTTTGCTGTTCACCACCTTCATGCTTATCATCTTCTTCGGCAGACGCCCGATACATTTCCTCTACCCCACTCCAACGAATAATCTTTTCTTCAACATTTGCTTTTGAATTGGCGTAACGTTCTCTTGATACTTTTACAATTTTTTCATAATTTCCAGTTTCACCGGTGGCGGGCGGAAGAGTAGTTGCGCTAAAGGGATTCGAAGAAACTCCCTCGATCATTAATTTAAGATAAATATTGTACTTTGGCAGATTAACTAAATCATTCTCGTCAAAGTAAGGCAAAAATTCCTTTTCCAAAAACTCAGCGTCTTCTGCTCCAACGCGAAAACATATAATCGTGCCTACGTTTCCAAACACCGCGGCCTTAACTTGATCACCTAATTGCTCGATATATTGATGGGCAACAATTAAATTTAGTCTATATTTCCTCGCTTCTGACAAAATATTCGCAAAACTTTCCGTAGAAAAATTTTGAAATTCATCCACGTAAAGGTAAAAATCCTTTCTTTCTTCTTCAGAAATGTCAACCCGGCTCATTGCCGCTAGCTGTATTTTAGTAATCATCATTGCCCCCAAGAGGGCGGAATTTTCTTCCCCGATTCTCCCCTTGGATAGATTAAGCAATAGGATTTTCTTCTCGTCCATAATATTCCTCATATCAAGAGTGCTTTTTGGCTGACCAACGATATTTCGAATTATCGAGCTGGATAAAAACTGACCAACCTTATTTTGAATAGGTGAAATCGCCTCAGTTCTGAAGCGCTCATTATAATTAGCGTATTCATCAATCCAAAAAGCCTTGACAATTGGATCGGTTAACTTGGCCACCACCTTTTTGCGATAATTCTTATCGACCAGCATTCTAGTGATACCAAGTAAAGTACTTCCCGGATATTCCAAAAGCGCTAAAATAGTATTCATTAAAATATACTCCAAGCGTGGTCCCCAGGAATCCGCCCAGATTTTTTTAAATACTCCCGTTAGTCCTTGTGCTACTAAATTTTTATATTGAGGATTAACTTCCTCCAGGATATTAAAAGCAATCGGATATTCAGTATCAGCTGGATTAAAGTAAATCACGTCATTGACTCGGTTGTTCGGTATATGCTTTACCACTTTTTCCACTGTGTCACCATGAGGATCGACTACCGCAATCCCGTTCCCTCGTCTAATATCGGAAATTATCATATTTTCAAGATTTACTGATTTACCCATACCGGTTTTTCCAATTAAATACATGTGCCGGCGACGGTCGTCATCTCTAATACCAAACAACACCTTTCTATTTCGAAAGTTAGTCTCAGCAAAATAAGTTATGTCACTATTGGGTTGTTCATTCATCTTTTTTCTCGTTTCCAATTGGTAAGTTTTCCGGAACTCCGGCCTTTGGAGTAATCGGTTCTGCTTTTATCGTATCCATCTTTTTTTCGATCAATGTCTGATAGTCCATCGCCTGTCTGGGCAAAGTAGAAGGAGGACCAGCTTTCCTAATTTCAGTCTTTTGCACCAAGGGAGCGGTAATTTCGCTAATCGGGAAGTGATAAATACTGGCCAGCTCCTCAATATTCAAAATGAACCCTTCCCCGATTCCTAGGTAATTTGCTCTTCTTTTGTAGGCCCTAATAATTTTTCTTTGCCTATACGCTAATCGCTTTTTCACCCTGAAGTAATTCACTTTAGTCTTTGTTTTCTTGTGAGCCTTAAACGCATTTAAATTCTGGGTATTATATTGCAGAATTCCACCCATAATTGGATTCACTCCACGCTTTTTATCAAATAATTCCTTGCGGGCAACATAAATTATTCTAATTTTAGTTTTGAATCCGATTTTTGAAATCTTTTCCTGAATCGCTTCAACAATGTTCCGGTCGCCCGGCGATAAAAACTGCATCTTGCTGGGTAAATCTTTCTTTTGAGAATTTTCACTGGCAGCAATACCGCCTCCGGCAAGCTGATTTAAAGCTTCATCCCCAAATCCTCTAGCAACATCACCCAGGGGGGATAATATGTTCGTCCTTTTGGGAATTTTTTCGCCGATTAATTTCTTCACCCGGTAAGTTGCATTTTTCACCCATTTGGAATCAATTGGGGTTAGCACTAACTGAAACCAAACTTGCTCGCCGGTTTGAAGCCGGGAAAGAGCTTCTAAGATCGAGGCCATCGGATCAGCAAATGTCTGAGTTAAGGTATGCTCAAAATTCATATAGGTTCTGATCGGATAAGCGCTCTCCTTTGCTAGTGTTAGCTCGGTGCCAAATAAATCAAAGTTTTTATCAGGGTAAATGTCCGGAATCATTTTAGTGTAATCATCCACCTCTGTTATTTCAGCATCGGGATACTGGGCGTAAATTGCCGCTTCCACCAAATCTCGATGTGGGTCAGGCGCCCGGATTAAAAACTGGATATACCCTTCGATGCTGACTAATTCCATCGAAAAAGTATCCTGCACTTTGCCTTTCCAATAACGCTCATACAAATTTCCTTTTGATTCTGCAGCTGCGAGCTGGGCGAATATCTGCTCTACCGCTTTTAGACTCTGCTCATTCTCTTTGGGAACATCGATTGCTAAGAGTATGTATTTTATGGACTTTCGATAGCGCATTCTGGCATTCTCCAATTTCATAATATATAATCCCACGATAAAAAGAGCGATAAATACCACCCAGCCCCCGTTAATAAAAATCCACCAAGCAATAAATAGTGGATTACTAAGACCTAAAGAAGTCAGTGCTGTAAAATCAATAGAGATATTCATTGTTTCAGTTATTATTTTGACTTTTCCTGAGCAGGGTCTGCTGCAACTAACGTATATCTTTTGTCTTCAAGGCGCTTAAATTTTGACTGGTCAGTTAAAGCAAGATGGATAGTATTTTTGCGTACCACTCTCTGCTCCAAAACCTTATTTACTAACTCTTCTCTAGTTAATGGCTGGTTAGTATTTTTTAATATTTCGACTAAAACATCCGCAACCACACCCGGCTTATAACCCCATTCCTGAAGGGCATAGATCCCTCTTCCTACCAGCACAAAATCATTATTCAAAATTAATTCATTGTGGACCGTAGGAGCATATGCTATTCGATGATCGAATTTAACCTTGTTAATTAATTCCGTTATTTTATTAAAATGTAACGGTTTATTTTCTTTTTTCAAAATAAGATAAATTTTGTCTCTCATCCTTCTGGGATTGATTGAACCCCATTCTACTAATCCATATTCACCAAATGGATTTTTATCAACCTCCCTACTTATGGTGATATAAGAAATAATCGCTTCCTCGGTTAACCTTTCTTTTTTTTCTTGATAGAAAGAAGTTTGATGAAATTTATCCAAAAGTTTTTCGATAGGAATTGGTTTGTTTTCTTCTTTTATCACCTCTTTTATCTTATTAATCGTTTCTCCAATGAAATCGAGATCAACATGAGGGAGACTCCAAGATTTTTTTAAGGTAGTGATGGGATTTATATTTAAAATCTTTTTTGCTAACAATTCTTCCAAAATAAATAAGGTACAGTTGCGGTTCAAGGAATTGTTTGATGAGAATTTTAACAATTCAGCAAGTAGAGCATCTTCTTCCATGCTACCTCCGTTTTTCCTGATAACATTGGAGATGGTGTATTCTAGTTGATTAGCGATTTTTTTGAATTCTCCGAGATCATTTAATTTTTTTATCGCTGTATTTTCAATTTGACGAATTCTTTCTCTTGTGACCTGATACAGCTTTCCGATGGATTCAAGGGTATCGTTTGTTTCGCCGTCTAGCCCAAACCTGCGTCTTAACACCTCCTCCTCCTTGCTAGTTAGATATTTAAGCAACGAAGAGACTATTTCACTAGGGTTAAATTCCTGCATTTCAGTAGTTTGTTTTGAGGTAATAACCTTATCTAATATTGAGTTTTGTTCATCCATAATTGTATAATAATCATTATCATTTTTAGTATAGCATATCTTTCAATAACTGTCAAGAATATTTATAATTAAAAAAAATCTTAATTCTAAATTCAAGATTATAATGATTTTAATCTATTTTATCAACTAGATAAGGTAATGTCCACACACATATGGCGGTTTTCCCTCTGAGCCGTTAGGCTTGGGAAATGAGTATAAATATGCCTAAAACA
>PEXU01000046.1 GCA_002774635.1 Candidatus Kerfeldbacteria bacterium CG08_land_8_20_14_0_20_40_16
GGGGGGGTTAAGGGGGGAATTCCGCCCGCCTGCCCTTTCCGCAAAACTTTTTATTTTTTGTTTTTTTTAAAAAGCTTTAGATTTTTCATGTCCCGCTTAAGCGGGACGCGCAGCAAAGTCCGGTAAGCTCACAATAAATTCATTATATCACGCTTTTTAATAAAATAATATTTTATTTTACCGTCTATTTTAAATGTCTTCACCGTATTCTCTTTTTATTCTTTCCAAGGTTTGATTATATAGCAAAATAGAAGAAAGGCAAAACTCTATATCTTGCTTTATGTTTGTTAAATATTCATTCAGCCAATTGCCGATAAATTTGTCTCCAAACAGAATAAGACAAATTATTTTCTTGTTATTGTAAATAGGCATAATGGTCTGTATCTTGAATAACCTAATTTTCCATCTTACTTTGAATAATGAGGCTTTTCTGATAATTGAATAATTTGATTCCTTTCGGCCTAAAATCAATAATTCTTTTTTGGTAAAACAAATATGTCTGCCGCAAGTTGAGTATCTTGTGACAAAAACATCAGAATCTCCATCCGGCATAAGAAAGTGAAAGTTTTTTAATCCTTTACTTCTAAATTCTTCTGCCACGTCTTTAAAAAAGTCCACCGGATTAACTATTTTATCATTAATTTTGACTATTTCATCGCTCATTGTTGCCTAATTAGGTAACATTAAAACAAGTAAATATATATGAGCCCATGTTACCTGTCAAGGCAACTTATCCACAGGTGGCCTGGCCTAAGATATGATATACTTAATATGTAAAGAGCAAAAAAATGGTTGGAAAACTAATAAAAATCTTCAGAAAAGAGAAAGGAATCGGCGTCATTGAGCTATCCAAAAAGCTTGGCATTAACCGCATTTCCCTTTTTCGCATAGAAAAAGAGCAAAGGGAGCCGTCAGAAGAAACAGCCCTTAAAGCCTTTAAGATATTCGGCCTGTCCGAAGAGAATATTTATCACATCTTTGTTTTTAACGAACTTCAAAAGCTGGGTAAAATATCTCCTAAATCCAAGGTACGGGAAACTCAATCATTCCTCCAAAGATTGAATAAAAAAGACAAAAATAGTAAAATAATATACAGATATTTTAAAAGGATTTGAATAATAAAAGGAAATGTCAAAATTAAAAGAAAGTAAAAGTAAAGGCAAAATGCTGTTTGCCGAGGATGACAAGTTTCTGGCTGAAATGTTTCGGCAGAAATTTAAGTTAGAAGGGTATACCCCTATTATCGCTCATACCGCTATTTCCGCTGTTCTGGCTTTAAGAGACGAGAAGCCGCTGGCTATTATTCTTGATATTGTCCTTCCCGACTCCGAATGCTGGATGATTATGGAATATTTATTAAGAAAGAAAGATTGGATGCCGGTGCCTATTATCATTTTGACGAACTGGGATAACGAAGAATACAAAAAGAAGGCCAAAGAACTAAAAGCCGACGCTTTTATTGTTAAAGCCGGTACCACCCCAAGCAAATTGGTGGCAACTATGGAAGATCTAGTAAAAAAGCAAAAACAAAAAGGGGTGGAATCTTATCATCCACCTACTTTTTAGGAATAAATTATAACAAAAAGCCTTTCTGAATAAGCGGGCTTTTTTGTAATTATTGAGTTGAACTATTTTTTAAAATGAGCCTCAATTCTGGCCATCATTTCCCGAAGGGGAATTTTTGATTTGACGATAAAATCCAAAGCACCAAGCGCCATGGCTTTTTCGGCTAGTTCATGTTTATCAAGATTAGTCACGATAACAGCGGGGATATTTTTGGTTTTAGGATTCTCTTTAAGATGTTCCAAAACTTCAATTCCGCCCATTTTGTCCATAAGAAGGTCAATCAAAATCATATCCGGGTTTTCTTTTTCGGCCAGCTCCAATCCTTTTGGGCCGTCTTCAGCGGCAATAAAATCATAACCGGATAGTTCAAATTTGGTTTGGTACATTAAAATTTGGTCTTTATCATCTTCAATTAAGAGAATTTTTGGCATATGTTTATTCCTTGTTTTATATCTTTATATTTTTTTCTAAAACTGCTTTGACTCTTTTCACTAAATCGGCAGGTGAGATTTGTGTTTTGATGATAAAATCCACTGACCCAAGTTCTTTACTTCTTTCTTTCATTGTTTTTTTAGCAAGATTAGTCAAGATAATTACCGGAATTGTTTTGGTTTCAGGGAGAGCTTTCAGTTTTTCCATTACTTCGATACCGTTTTCATTAATAAGTACCAAATCCAATAAGATTAAATCCGGCCGCAGGGTTTTAGCCATATTTAAACCATCTTTTCCATTTCTGGCGGCCAAAAACTCAAAACCTTCTTTTTCAAACTTAAACTGATACATGTTTATTTGATCTTGGTCATCTTCTATTAATAATATCCTCGATTTATTTTTTCCCATAATAGCGGTTATAAACTTTTACTTCCTCCTTAATTATACTACCTATTGCATCTACCTTGCCAGCCACTGGCAAAAGGATATAGAAAGTTGACCCTTTATCAATTTCACTTTCTACCCACACTTTGCCTTTATGGCCGTCTATGATTTCCTTCACAATGAATAGGCCGAGACCAGAGCCGTCTGTGTACATCGCCGTAGCATTGGAAGCGCGGGCGAATTTAGCAAATAGCTTTTTAACTTCATCTTGAGGAATACCAATACCATTGTCAGATACCTTCACCAATATTCCGTCTTTATCTTTACTGACTTCCACTTTCACCACGCCTTTAATCTCTCTTTGGGCCCTGGCTTCCTTCACCATTTTAGTGGAAGGCGTATATTTTAAGGCGTTACTGATTAGATTGCCCACCGCTTGTTCTAGATAGCGACTCTCGCCTCTGATTTCCGGCAGTGGTTTTAATGGTTTTTGCCAGATTAAATCAATATTTCTTTGCTCCGCTTCCAATTTAGAGCTTTTTACCGCATCTTCAATAACCTTTTCTATTGGAATTTGAGGCGTATTGGCTTTTATGGCGAATTTGGCGCTGTCAAACTCCGAAGCAGATAAGATGTCATTAATAATATTCTCCAGTTTGACGCTTTTATCCGCAATGGCTTGCAAGAATTTATTTTTCTTTTCTTTTGGTAGATTATCCATATCACCTTCGAGCATCATGGTGGTAACCCCCTTAATCACTGAAACAGGCGTTCTTAATTGATGGGAGGAGATATCTAAAAACTCTGATTGGACCTTGAGGAGTTTTTCTAATCTAATGTTTTTGTCTTTGATGTCTTTGGTCTGGCTATCCACGATTTCTTCCATGTTGTTGTAAAGACTGGCGTTTTCAATGGCTACGGACGCTTGGTTGGAAAGCGTTGCCAAAAGATCAAAGTCTTCTTTGGTATAAGCGTCTTTAGAAATTTTCTCTCCTAAGACAATAATACCAATTAATTTATTTTTGATAATAAGAGGTAGACAAAGAGAAGCCTCAATGCGTTTCATATTGGCCTTTAGTTTACTAATCTCTGATTTTTCTCTATTTCCATTGTTCTGTAAAGATTCCAGCTCTTAATAGATTACCGGGTCTCGGGTTTTTAAAAGGTAGTTAGTGAGGAAATTGTTTCTAACAAGAGAAATGCCGTTAGCTATGGTAAAACCGATGGTGTTTTTCACCTCGTAATTATGGGTTTTTTCGTCAAAAAGCAGGACACCGGACCGATCAAGCTTCATGGTGTCTCTGATGGTCTTGATAATGGAATCAATAATTTCATTAAGGTTTATGGAATAGGTCAATTCTTTGGCCAGGTTTTCTAAGGTTTTTTGATAGTTGTAGAGGGAGGTGAAAAAGTAGCGGTTGGCGAGTTTTTTAAAATAGTTCTTCACTATTGAATAAATAATAATAGCTAAGACGACAGATAATAATCCTGCAATTGTGAGTTTAGGATCAGGTTTTCTCTTAATCAACTCGCCAATTACGACCATTATCCCCCAGACAAGCAGAATAACAAAAAGAAAAGAAAAAAAGGCAACCAGACTACGCTTAATAATCAAGCGGATATCCATAAGGCGGTGACGAATGATGGCGTAGGTAATAAAGCTAATAAGAAATATCACTGAATACGAGCCAAATTTTGCGTATTGATTGATGCCGGTAATAACAGGCAGAACCAAATTCAATGTCATGGTAAACAACAAAAACAAGAAAAATCCCAGAAAAAGGTAGCGAAGTTGAAATCTCTCTAAACCCTGAGATTTTCTATACTTCTGGATAAGAATTACAATGGTTGTAACGATAACTAATGCCGCCCAAATAATCACGGGAATATACAAACCACCGCCGATAATATTTGTTCCCCAGTCATAGAATTCTACCTTTTTAACTATTAAATCTGTAAATAAAGTTAAAGCAGCAATAACTAAACCAAGAATAATCGCTAATTTCCAGAATATTGACAGCTTAGTAGGTGGTTTTGGAAAAACTAAGGCAAAGAGAAGTAAAAATACACCCAATAAACAACCAGCGGCAAAGGTAGCACGGTTCCAAAAAAGTGCATTTACGACTTGAGAAGGAACATCACATAAATAATTAGTAATAATCCAACCAACTATAGTCGAAGATAAAAGAACGAAAGATACATTGGTAATATTTTTTTTATCCTTTAAAAATACAACAATTCCCAGAATAAATATCGCCAAACTTATTAATGTCAAAAAGATAGTATGAGTCATAATGTTTTCTAACTTTTTCTTTTAATCAATAGTTTCATTGTGAATAAAGTTTTGTTTAGTTTCTAACTTTTTAGAAAAGGGGCCATGGCCAAATTCGTAAATTTTAATAATCGGATGGGCAGTCATCGGATTACTTTCATAAGCATCTTTAAAATCCGAATTTACCTTTAATAATTTTTCTAGGAATATATCATGATATCTCTTTTCTAAATTTTCTTTATTTACTGAAGAAACAACTATATCTTTCTTCATTTCTAATAAAATATAAAAATGAGTATTTCCTAGTTTGTCAGTCTGGACACTTAATTTAAAACCATTAATATCCTTTGTCGCCTCGGTATGTAAAGCGGCCTCGATATTTTCTGGATAAACATTGGCTCCAATAATTGAGATTACATTACTACCTCGACCAAAAATAGCGAGGAATGGCCATTGCCAGATTTTTTCCTTGCCAAACCCTTCTTTTCCTAACATATCAGTTGCATTATAACCATGATTAGTTAGTATTTTCAGCATGTCATCATAAAGAAATATTTTCCCCTTATCATGAATATTATATCTTACAAGGGGAACGCCTCCTCCATAAGTTATAACCAGTTCTTCATTTACTTCCTCAATAAAATAGCTTAAAGGATTGTATTGAATTAGTGACGGAATGGTTTGAATTTCACCAAACAGGGTTTTATACAACTTTTTATCTTTTCTTATCAATTTCAATATCAAATTAGCTAAAGGAGAGCCAAAGCCGATTCCTCCCGCATCACTGGTGCCATAAACTCCAACTAAAGTATTAAGTTTCTCTTCTCTGTTGCCTATTTTGTCAAGAATATATTTTCGCCATTCTTCGGAATATCCCTCGCCACCTAGCCAAAGTTTTAGATCTAATTTTTTCCAATCAATACCTTCTTTTTCACCGTCTTCTATAATGCTTTTTACCAAGGAAGGATATGCTACCATAATGACCTGGTCAAAAAATGAAGCAAGCCCTTTGATAATAGTAGAAATTTGCTCAACATCTGATCCGGGAGTAGCCACCGTCAACTGATATTTACCTTTCATAGCCATTATTTTAGTAATATTACTCACTAATTCCCCGGCAATCCAATTTCCTAGAGCCATGGTAATAATAAATAAGGTAGATTTTTTATCAATATCCCAATTTTGAAGATACAGAAGTTCAAAATATTTCGGTAACATTAAATCCTGTTCAGGCAATCGTGGCCAAAAAGAGGGAACACCGGTCGAGCCCGAACTTGTAGCGACAGTGTACATTTTACTAATCTCTCCCCCAAAACATAGTTCATTAATATTATATTTACGAATATAATTGTCTTTGTCCAGCAAGAATAATTTTTGAAAATCTTCAAAAGTTTTAATATTCTCTGGCCTTATTCCTCTTTCTTTTAATAACTTTGTGTAGACTGGAACTACTTCAGCAACTTTATGAAAAACAAATAATGCTTTTTGCTTCCCTTTCTTTTCCCAAAAACTAGCTTTCATATGTGACAAAAACCATTTTGCCCAATTATTTTTTGAGAAGACAATTTTTTGCATTAAATCACCTATTTTTGCCATAAAATTTTTTTGTTATCATTAATTATTTGATGCTAATATTATAATATATTTAAATGATAGATTTTTTTATTGCTAAGATAAGCCAATCCTGATCTGCTAAAACGAGCTTTGTTATTTTAATTTCAAATCCAATTCTGTCTAAAATTTCTTTTAATCCATTCAATGAGAATTGTTGATAATAATCCCTTCTTTGTTTAAAGTCAATTATTTTATTTAAAAATATTATCAAAGGTATTAAAGGATAAATCTTTATTGCCTTATATTTTAATTTTTTTAATCCCATTTTTTGAGGGTCCCACAGCTTTTTACCATTAAAATCTGGTTTTGGTTCCACTAGTATTAATTTTCCTTCTGATTTAAGAATGCGATAAAATTCTTCAAAAATCTCTTGTGATGAAATAGCAAATAAAACACTAATACAAATTATAACATCGAAACTTTTATCAATATAAGGTAATTTTTTATTCAGGTCTAACTGATTAAAATTAATACGGGGAAAACCATGACATCTTGTCCTTGCATCTTTAAGCATTTTTTTTGAAAAATCAATAGCTTCTATTTTTGCATCTCCAATACCTTTCCTGATAAAAAAATCTTCCAAGTGACCACCTCCACAACCTGCATCTAGAATATACTCATCTTTTTCAAAATTCAAAATTTGATAAACTTCATTAAAAAGTTCCCGATGAGGTGTTGAAAAGGTGATTAATTTATTATATGGGTAACTATATAAATCCCAAAAAAAGAAATCTTTCCAATTGTTTTTCCCTTGATCAGTCTTTATTGCATTTAGCTTATTAGCTATTTTCTTTATTAAAGTATAAATTAAAACTATAATCAACCCCCAAAAAACAAAATGAAACCAGAAAGGAAAATTCTCTCCAAAAAGATAAATATATAAATAAGGAGCAAAGTAGACGAAACCTAAAGTGACGGTCCAAAATATAATTTTTTTAATATCACCCTTTCTTAGACTTGAGATTAATTTAAAAAAGCTTAACCAGAAAGGAATAATACTCAAGAAAAAAATCAAACAAAAAACATAAATATTAACGTTATATTTTTTTTGAATATCAAAGAAAAAATCAAACATCTTTTGTTAAATCTTTATTACTCTGTTTTAAAATCTCCAAAATTAAATAACCGGTTCCGCACCCCGCATCCAGAATGTAATCTCCGTCACTGACTTTTAATTTATTCAGGACATCTCTAATTAAATGCTTATAAGGAAACCAGATTTTTAGTCCTAAATCATAAAAGAATGCGTATATATTCCAAAAAAGAGACATTTAATTCATTCTAATTAAGATCACTTCCTATTTCTAATTACTTCGTTAATTACATCATACGCCTTCGCATAGAAATTCCAAATAGAAAAGCGTTTCATGTCGAAATTATACCATAAAAAAGGCTTTTTTTATACATTTTTGAACCCTCTTTTTGAAATCACCGATATATTTTTTTATTGCCAACTTTGGCCAGAACTTGTTTCGTTGTCCCGCCTCCATTTTGGGAGTTAACTATAAATCTGGAGCAGTTTTATACGATTGCTTTATAACTGAGAAAATATAATCAAAATTTAAGTAATTCTGAAGGATTAATATTCAATGCCCTGGCAAGACGCTCAATATTTTTAAGTGACGGATTTCTTATTCCACGTTCAATACCACTTATATAAGAGCGATGGACACCAAGGGTTCTTGCGATATCACCTTGAGACATCTTTCTTTGAAGTCTAATTTCTTTCAGTCGTTTACCAAATAATTTAGGTATTTCCTGATCTTTCAGCATGCTATTTTCTTTTATTGAATCAAAAATACTTGCTTTTATTTTACAATTTGTAGTAATATAAGTCTATGGATACTTATAAGTCTACATATCATTTAGGGGAGTAACTGTGTGCGCACGGGTGGGTGGGCAAACACTTTACTCTTTTCCCCATATCGGCGCATCCCGCGTATGCGGGATATGAAAAATCTAAAGCTTTTTAAAAAAAACAAAAAATAAAAAGTTTTGCGGAAAGGGCAGGCGGGCGGAATTCCCCCCTTAACC
>PEXU01000024.1 GCA_002774635.1 Candidatus Kerfeldbacteria bacterium CG08_land_8_20_14_0_20_40_16
ATGTTGTTGTTTTTCATATACTCTAATTTTAACCGCTTTGCTGAATATGTGCGTGGATAATACCACAACACCTTGACAAGATTTTTAGGATATGCTATTCTGTAATGTTTGAAATTGGATAGTAAGATTCTTTAAAGATCACTAAGAATATCGCTCCAATTCTAATAAAGCACATTAAAGCACACTAACAATTTAGAAACAATTCAAAAAAATCTCCTCCTGGTTAAACTCTTGGACCTGTATTAAGGGATTAGCTCTCAATATTTAGGAGAGCACGCCGAATAACCAGAGGAAAAACCAAAAGGAGGAAGGATGAGAATTACTGCTTATTTAGAAAGAGCTGCCACTCGTTTAGGTGGCAATCATGCTGACAGATTAGCTCGGCAAGTCGTCCGTAAATTTGGTTGGTCAAGACACAACTATCTATGGGGAATGGATTTTACCCATGCCAATGCTACTGGAATGAGACCAGTGTTGGTACATGGATATAACGGTCCCCATGAGGATGCAATTTGGAGGGCAACTCTATTATTGCCAGTAGAGTTGCAGATCGAGGCTAATCTTGTCTGAAGATTTTGTCCTTAGCCCCCGTGGAAATTTCCGCCGGGGCTTTTTCTTTTAAAAATTTTTCAAGTTGCGAAAAACTGAATTCTTTTCTACAATTAAATTAATAATCTAAAAAAATTATGTCAGAAAAATTTAAATTTTACCGGGAATCTATTGAAAGCGCGAAAGAAGCAGCTAAAACCATTATCCCTGAAGAAATTAAGAGCTGGGAAGGACTTAATCAGAGTATTAACCAATTGGCCCAGGAGAAAAAAACACCGGAATTCAAAGAGAAAATTCTTGAGACCTGGCAGGAATTCGCGGTTTCCGGGGTTTTACAATTTGATAAAAAAGAAGACCAATTAGTTTTGAAAACTTTCACTGATTTAGATGGTAGATGTGCCCTGGGTGTTTTAAAAGAAGCAGGAATTAATCCTGCTGATTTGAGTTATGTTAAACCGGGTGAATATTTAAAAGGAGCAGTTAATTTGGATACAGGTGATAAATTTGGCGTGGTTTATGAAGAACCAACTTATACTCTTTATTTTGATCATCACGCTCCCGGCACTAAAGCCGTCACCTCGACAGCCGAAATTGTTTACAAGACAATGATTGGCTTAAGATTACTTGAAAAGTCCGAGTCAATGGATCGCCTAATAGATTTCGTCACCAAAATCGATAATCGTCAATTCAAGCCCGAAGAATTTTTAAGGAGCGCCAAGACTATCTTAGGACTTCAGCGGGATCTGGATTTTAATAAGTTACTGGCCTATTTTCAAGATCACCAAAGTCCAACTGAGGAATTAACACCCGAAGAATTTGAAAAATATGGTTTAAAAGAAGTAGCAGAAAAGCAACAGCGGGTCGTTGATGAGGCGATGGCTACCTTAGATAAAATGGAAAAAGAAGGAAAGGTGGTTGACACCGCCTATGGTAAAATTGTTGTTAATGTTAATAATGAACTAAAAGTCGGAGCATCAGCGGCGTATGTAAAACATGATGGTATTATCAATTTTACGCCAGAAAAAAGTTTTGCGGTCACCCACAAAGAAAAAGATTTTAATGAAGAAGAATTAAAACAAAATTTAGGAGATAAATTTCAAGGGAAAATTATCAGAGGAAAAATGTGGATTTATAATGAAAAAGAAGATCTAAAGATAGGTTTAAAAGAGATATTAGGAGTATTAGGAGCACCCTTAGAACAAAAGGGGGAGGAGGCGGCTCCAAAAGTAATGGAGCATGATCTTGATATAAAAGGGGGAAGAGATGATTCTCCGTTATCAGGGTATGTCCGGCTGGATTCCGTAAGAAGTTCAACTGGACATTCTCTTTACTGTCTGGATCTAAAGGAGAAATCATTCAATTTGGAGGAAATGAAGGAATTCCTTCTATCTAGGCAAGATCAACACAGGCATCATCCTTTGCTTAATTCAATAAATGATGTTACTGTGTTTGAAATACAGAATAATAATCTGTTTATTAAGACGCCTAACCCAGGATGGTGGATTGGCAAAAAAGGATGGAGAATAAAAGCTCTAGAAGAATGCTTAAGTGCGGGAAGAATAAAAGTCATTGAACGAAAAATCCAATGCATCAACAGAGGGAAGGTGGATGATGATGAGCTTTGGGAGAGACTGGAAAAATTAGCGGTAAAGGAAGGAATATCTTCAGAGCAGATCCGTGGCTGGTATCAACCACTTGTTTGGGTAGAAGAATCAAAGGAGTTATCCTCTATTATGGAGGAAGTAAAGAGGCAAAAGGATGAAGCCCATAAAAAGGAGTTTCCAGAGGAGGAAATTACTTCTGAACTTAAAAAGATGAATTTGCACATTCCAGAGTTTGAGGTAAAGTATTTATTACGTCATGATCCAGAAATGATAGATAAATTAAAAAAATTGGCAGGGCAAATACCAGATCAAGAAAAGGATTGTCGCATAGATACTTCGAAGAGCACTAGCCATGTTGAGGTATATGTAAAGGAAGAGACACCTCCACCGGCGGTGGATGGTTGGGAATTATGGTGGCCTAAAGGAGAAGATAAATGGGTTTTGATACCAGTAGGGCAGGAGCCAAAATCTTGGTTTGAGAGGCCGGAATAAAAAAATAATTTCCTTCAATAGATACAAAAAGTTTTTCTAATTTTAACAAAATCGGCATAAAAAAAGGCAAGCGTAATAAATGGCTTGCCCATCGCCGATCGATAAAAATTAATATCCTCCTATATGATGAAAGTGCCCTCGATACAATCCAGATTAGAGGGTATTTTCTCAAAATCTGGAAGGACAGGGGAGTTAGCCCTGTGTAGATATCGGATCACCTCCTTTCTTAAACCACTAGCGTCCATCGAGAGTTTTGCGCCATACCGCATCACCTCCCTTCCCATTACGACGACAAATAGAGCTCCAACTTACTCTTACAATTTGCAGAACTGCGATTGTTCTACGGCGTCTTCTCCACCAAACATGGTTCCGATATCCCTTATTATTCAAAGTACCTCCTGTTTTTTTTGAGAGAGAAAAGTGCTTCTATTACTAGTATAACACTTGCTAACCAGTCTTGAAATGGATAACGTCTCCGTCTTGCACTAAGTAGTCTTTGCCTTCTAATCTTACTTTTCCTTGCTCTCGGGCATTTATTTCTGAAAAGCATCCTACTAAATCTTTCCAGTTAATCACCTCTGCTTTGATAAAACATTTTTCAAAATCAGTATGAATTCTCCCCGCGGCTTGAGGGGCTTTGGTATTTTGAGGAACGGTCCAAGCTTGAAGAATGTTATTTTGGGTGGTAAAAAAAGTAATTAGCTCCAAAACTTGGTAGGCTTTTTTAATTACGCGGGAAAGACCTGGCTCTTTGAGGCCAAATTCTTCAAGATATTCCTGCGCTTCTTTTTTAGAAAGCTCGGAAAGCTCCGCTTCTAGCCTGGCGGAAATGGCCAGCTTATTATCATATTTTTGAATATCCTGTTCTGAAACATTATAAACCAGAAAAATTGGCTTGCTGGTAAGTAGATTGAGTTCTTTGACCAAAATTTCTTCTTCTTGGGAAAAAGGCGTGGTATTAACTAGCTTTCCTGCTTCCAGGGTCTCCTTGATTTTTTCTAGAACTGGTAGTTGCTCTTTTGCCTCTTTGATTCCAGTTTTAGCCTTTGGTCTCACCTCTTCTAGTCTTTGATCGACAGTAGCTAAGTCAGCAAAAATCAGTTCCAGGTTAATCGTCTCCGTATCAGATTCCGGATCCAGTTTTCCGGCCACATGCGAAATATTTTCATCCTCAAAAACTCTAACCACGTGACAAATAGCGGATGCTTCACGGATATGAGAAAGGAATTGATTGCCCAGTCCCTCCCCTTTGTGGGCATTTTTGACTAATCCGGCAATATCGACAAATTCAATAGTGGTGGGAAGCACTTTTTCAGGCTTTAAAACTCCAGTTAGTTTATCCAGTCGTCCATCAGGAACTGCTACCACCCCAACATTAGGATCAATGGTACAAAAGGGATAATTAGAAGTATTAACCTGTTTTCTGGTTAAGGCTTGGAACAGAGTTGATTTACCTACATTTGGTAAACCGACAATGCCGATGGAGAAAGACATATTTGGTTAATTTACAATTATCAATTTTCAATTTACATTGAATTTTCAATGTAATAATTTTCAATCTTTAAAACTCCTTACTTGAAAATTGAAAATTGCTAAATTGAAAATTCACTACTATTATACCAGAAACCATTGCTTTCTTCTAAGAAGATAATTAGAATAAAGCTATGCTTAAAGTAGTGCTCGACACCAACATCTTAATCAACGGCGTGCAGGATGAATCCAGTTATTCTTTTCGGATAATTAAGGCTATTTTAGATGGAAAGGTCACGGCAATAGTGAACCGGCAGTTAGAAAAAGAAAATCGACTTAAAGCTAGTCAGTTAATAAAAGATCGGGCGTATAAAAAAATTTTAGAGGATTACTATCGGAAAGCGGACTTTACTAAAAGATATACTCACAAGAATGTAGTGCGATGGGATCGGGAGGATAATAAACTAATTGCCGCGGCTTTAGACGGCGGAGCGCAGTTTATTGTTACAGAAGATCGGGACTTGCTTTTTTTAGGGGAACACCAGGGAATTCGCATGGTTACCCCCCAAGAATTTTGGCGCTACTATCAAGAAAATGAAGAGGAAGAAAACTCCGACTGGCAGGATTGGATGAAAAATCTTTTAAATCAATAAAATGATTAAAAAAATTTTATTAATAATAGTACCCCTTTTATTCCTTAGTGGCTGCGCTTCTCATTTGACCACCGATGTTCGGATTGACCAAAACGGAAAAATCCTAGTGGAAGAAAAAGTGGACCAGCCGACCATTCAAAAAATTGAGGACTTATCCCAAAAAACCTATTTGGCTTATCAGGGATTTACGAAAAAGGACTGGGGAATCGTAGTTACCCGGGAACTTAGCTTAAGCATCAGTTCCCTTTCGGCATTTAATGAAGACGTGGCTAATTTAACTTTCTCTTTTACCCTTCCCGGAAAAATTTTAAAAACCAATGCGGATAAAATTGAAAATGGTAATCTTTTTTGGACAACCTTTAAAGAAGATCAAATTTACGTCCAATCCAGACAAATCCGCTGGTGGCTGATTACTGGATTAGGCGCGGCTTTGTTTCTTATTCTTTTCTATTATTTTACTAAGAGAAAATAAAAAAAAGAGAACGAGAGAATATTTGCTATTTTTTTAACCAGTCTTTTAAAACTGCACGCAGCCACGGAAAAGCTAATTTTCTCCATGGTATTTTTGTTTTTAAAAACCATCTAACCTCGTTAACATCATCCATGGGAGTAATTTTTCCTTTTGGTGATTTCGCCTCATAAGCAATGTTTAAAGTTTTAGATTGATAACTTCCGGAATAATCATCAATATAAATTCCAATTTGGGAACTGATTTCAATATCAATACCTAATTCCTCTTTCATTTCCCTTTTTAATCCATTAATCGGGTTTTCCCCTTCTTCCAAAAAGCCGCCGGGCAGATCCCAGTATCCTTTTCGAGGATTCATCTTTCTTCTCACTAATAAAAGCTGACCTTTTGAATCAGTAATAATAGCGGAGGCAGTTGGCTTGGAGTTCTGGTAAAAAATGAATCCGCAGTCTTTACATACCTGTCTGGGAAGATGGTCTATTTTTTTCGCCGTCAGCCGGCCAGCGCATTGGGGGCAGAATCGAAATTGAGTGCAATCATTGCTTTTCATTGATTTTCTTTGCTAATTGATAGGTATTTTCTAAAAGATAAGCCACGGTCATCGGGCCGACCCCTCCGGGCACCGGAGTAAGGTAGCCTGCTTTGCCGGCCACTGATTTTCTATCAACATCCCCGATGATCTGCCCGTTGGTTTTGGTGATTCCTACATCAATGATAATCACTCCAGGCATAACCATTTCCTCTTTCAGGCATTTTGCCCGGCCTAAAGCGATTACTACGACATCTCCTTGTTTTAAGAACTCAATGCTTTCATAATTTAGTGCATGAAAGTGCTTTGTTCTCACTCCCATTCTTCTTAAAATTATCTCAACGTTCTGAACAAACAAGTCGCTATTGCCGAACACTACTCCTGTTTTGCCAGTTAAAGGCTCACCAGTCTGTTTTAAAAAAGTCTCAATCGTCTGAAGCAGCGGAGAAACCACTACCGGCTGGCCCTGCTGGAATTTCTGGATATTCTCGGGATGAAATCCATCCGCATCTTTTTCCGGCGCGATTGCCGAAATAATTTCCGATTCACTAAGCTGTTTCGGAAGAGGAAGCTGGACAATAATTCCATGGATGTCTTTTTGATTATTTAGTTTTTTTATTTTTTCAATCACCTCTTCTTGATTCGCCGTTTGAGGAAAAAGATGCCGCTCGTAGTGGATCCCCACCTGTTCGCAAGCTTCGCCTTTCAGCTCGGTATAAAGATGAGAAGCCGGATCATCCCCTACCAAAACAACGGCCAGCCCGGGTTTCAAGGAAGCTTGGGCAATTTTTTCGGAAAGATTCCGGAGGATTCCTTCCGCTATTTTTTTTCCGCTGAGAATTTTAGTCATAACTTTATTAAATTCGAAATTCTAAGCACGAAATCCGAAACAAATCTTAAATTCTAAATTCTAATATTCCAAACCTTGCTTTTGAATTGTTGTTTGTGATTTAATACCTTGTCGTGCCTGAGGCAGATCAGCCTCTGGCTGAAAATTTGAGATTTATTTAGAATTTAGGATTTAGTGCTTCGAATTTGTTTAGTGCTTCGATATTCGTGCTTCGTGCTTACTAATTAAGATAACTTAACCCCGGATACAACGGATACTTTTCAACAATTTCCTTAATCTGTTTTCTTACTTCTTCCTTTACGCTTGAACTGTCGATATTCTTGATTACCCTGGCAATAAGCTGGCCGATTTTTTTCATCTCTTCTTCCTTAAACCCGCGCGTGGTCAAAGCGGGCGTTCCCAAGCGGATACCAGAAGGATCGGCCGGCTTTCTTTCATCAAAAGGAATCATATTTTTATTAACATAAATATCCACTTCCCCAAGAGCATCCTCCACCTGTTTACCAGTAGTGCCCGTATTGGTTAAGTCCACCAACATTAAATGATTATCAGTGCCGCCGGACACCAACTTCAGCTCTTCGGACATTAAGGTAGCGGCCAAAGCTTGGGCATTTTTCACTATCTGTTTTTGGTATTCTTTGAATTCCGGCTGTAGCGCCTCTTTAAAAGCAACTGCTTTTGCGGCAATGATGTGTTCTAAAGGACCACCCTGCATGCCCGGCATTACTGCCTTATCTATTTTCTTAGCATATTTCTTTTTACATAGTATTAATGCTCCTCTGGGACCACGCAGAGTTTTATGAGTGGTGGTGGTAACCACATCCGCATAAGGAATAGGATCCGGATGGATTTTAGCCGTTACCAGTCCAGCAATATGGGCAATATCGGCCATAAGATAGGCGCCTATTTCCTTGGCAATCTCTCCAAAAATTCTGAAATCAATCTCGCGCGGATAAGCCGAGGCGCCAGCCAAAATCAGCTTTGGTTTTTCTTTTTTGGCGATTCTTCTTACTTCATCGTAATTGATCCGGCCGGTTTCTTTTTCTACCCCATAAAATGCGACGTGATAAAACTTGCCGGAAAAACTGACCGGTGCTCCGTGGGTCAAATGCCCGCCGTGGGCCAAATTCATTGATAGAATTTTATCGCCCAGTTCTAGCAAGGCAAAATAAACTTCCATATTGGCTTGCGAACCAGCGTGCGGCTGAACGTTGGCGTGTTCGGCCCCAAAAAGTTTCTTTGCTCGTTTAATGGCCAAGTTTTCTGCGACATCAATAAACTGATTACCGCCATAATATCTTTTTCCCGGATATCCTTCAGAGTATTTGTTAGTTGAAACTGCGCTCATTGCTTCTAAAACGGCCGGAGATACAAAATTCTCAGAAGCAATTAGTTCAATGCCGTTCCGCTGGCGGTTCAACTCATTCTCTAGCGCTTGGGCAATATCGGGATCAGTTTGTTTTAAGTAGTTTTTCATTAATTTCTCCTTCCTGCTTTTATAGTAACAATAAAAGATAAAATAATAAAATCCCACGCCAGAATATTTAGCGAAGGATATTTAATAAAGGTTGGTTCGTTAGATCATGAGGTTTTGATTAACTAAAACCATCCTAGCAAAAATAATAAAAAATGACAACTTTTTTCAAACCACTAAGAACGGGCTGTTTATCATTCATAATCAATTATTTTACCGTAATAATCTTTTATATTTTTATCCTCACTCTTTAAATTTTCAACATCTTTATTCCATTTCAACTGATTATTCACTATGTAATTGCGGATATTATATAACGATTGGTCGTTTCTGATTACGTGCTCATAATAATTTCGCTGCCAGATTTTTTTAGCTGGCATTCTTAACAATTTATTAATATGCTTTGTCGTTTGATATTTAAAATAAGCGATTATTTGACCAAGCCGGGGCGAGGACAATAGTCGTCGGGGCGGGGTAACCCCGCCCCCACAATATAAATTGCCCCGACGACTATTGTCCTCGCCCCGATAATTTAAAATTTCCTTAATCACTACTATACCATGAAAATGATTTGGCATTACTATAAATTCGTCTAACTCAACATTATTAAAATGCTCTCTAACTTTCGGCCAGAAATCGTATACTATTTTGCCAATTTCAGATAATATTATTTTTTCTTCTTTAATTTCTCCAAACAAACATTCCCTATTTTGCGTACTCATGGTAACAAAATAATATCCCGGCTGGCGGTAATTATATTCTGGTAAGCGAATGGAATGACGATGATGAATTTGTGGATTATAAACCATATTCCATAAACATAAAAAACGCCTGTTAAAGACGCCCATTTTTACATTAATAAATTATCACTTAGCCAAATTAAAGTCAATTATTTTGGTTTTTTCATCAAAAAAACGTGAAAATTTTGCCAAATATTTTTTTGATCTAACTCTACTATTCTGCTATAATTTAATTATTAATAGTACTTTTTTATCTCCGCTGGGCAGAAAGAAAAAGGTTAAGGAGGTGATAAAAACCTATTTCTCCGTGTCCAGTTTCTTCAATTCGTCCTCCCTTTATTGGAGGTGCACGTCTTAAATCTCTTAATGTTGAGGCGTATCATGTTGAAATCGTTATTTCACGGACCACCGCTAAATGCTACCTCTTTGTGCGGTTCTATGGTCATCGACGCCGATCGAAATGGTGCAGGGTACCCGAATCCCTTCTTCCGCTAGACCGCGAGAAATGGTCGTTGGAAGAAGGGAATAAGCAGTTTAACCCGAAAAAATCGATAGAAGGTCGATAGAAAAGGAGATCTTAGAGTCTGGAGCATTTTGTTCCAGACTCGCTTTTTTTAATCATCTCATTCATTAGTCTCCAACTGATCAATTTTAGTAATCCAAACTCATTTTAACTTCCAAAAGAAACCACTTTCAAAATCTCAAAAAAAGTGATACAATTATCCCAGTTAAAAAATCATTAACCAATTAAACAATGAAAAAATTAGGATTATTTCTTTTGGTCGGTATATTCCTTTTTAGTATTAGTTTGGCGATTGGATTACCCAGAATGACGCTAGCCAAAATAAGTAAGGCGGCCGATATTTCTGCCAATCTTCAAAAAAATGTTTATGTGGAATCGGACGAAGTGATTAATGATAATTTTGTCCAGGTTGGAGAAACTATCGATGTTAACGGAACAATCAATGGCGATATTATGGTGGTCGGAGGAACGATCAATATCAACAGTGATGTGCAAGGAGACGTGCTCGCCGCTGGCGGTACCGTAACGGTAAAGGGAAACATCGCCGGCAATGTGCGCGTGGTCGGAGGCACCATCACAATAGATGCCAAGATCGGCAAGAATGCCTCTTTGTTTGGCGGGACTATTAGTATCAGCGAGGATTCCAGCATCGGCTGGAGTCTGGGTTTTGGCTCTGGGACAGCTGAAATTCAAGGCCTGGTCGGCGGCCATGTTGACGGCGGAGCCGGTCAAACTAGAATTTCCGCCAAGGTGGGCGGAAACGTTAATATCCGCTCTGAAGAAGATGGAATAATAACTATTTCTCCGCCGGCGGAAATTAACGGCAATTTGACTTATAAAGGAGCGCAAGAGCCAATCATCAACAACGGTTCTAAGATAAAAGGTGAGGTCATTCAAAAAGCTTATCTAATGAATACAGCGCCTGCTCGAAGTATTCTGGATTTTTTGGGAATCTCCATTTGGTTTTTGAGACTGATTAAATTGTTCGGACTTTTAGTAGTAGGTCTAGTGATTATCTCTTTCTTTAAGAAAGCGAGTATCACCGTAATGGAGCAAATGAAAAACAATTCGGTTAAAAGTCTGGGCTGGGGTATTGTTTATCTTATTATTATTCCCATTATTGCTTTAATCTTGTCCCTTACTATTATTGGCATACCGTTGGCCTTAATCATTATCGCCCTTTATACCATCGCGTTGTATCTCGGCAAAGTGTTTATTGGATTGCTAATTGGTTACTGGATTCTGCAATACTTCAAGAAAGATAAAAAAGATAAGCCCGTTCCTTTAATGGGAGCGATGATTTTGGGTATTGTACTCTACACAATATTAACGATTATTCCTTATCTGGGATGGCTGGTCAGTTTTGTTGGCACTATCTGGGCCTTGGGCGCGCTTTTGGAATCCACAAAAAAATATCTTAAGGAGAATAAATAATAAATATTTAAAAACAGTAGGCGAACAAACGTTTGTTCGCCTACTGTTGAATTATTATAAAATTTACTTCAAAGAATCTAAATTAACACACAACTGGTCTTCCCAAATCATTTCCGGATAGCTTTTTAACATTTCCCGGACATATTTTTTTCTCTCGTCGTAGGTCTTCTGATCTTTGGCTTCGAATTTGACTGTAATGTAAGGACCGTTCTGGGAATAGCGAAAAACCATCATTCCGTCTTTAAAGTCGATTCTGGTTCCGTCGTCACCGGGGATAACGCTTTCATCTGTTACTTCCTCACCAGGAAAATCATCCATAAATCTCTTCGCAATTTCTTTAATAACCTCTTTTTTGCGTTCGTCCGGACACCCGATTTTAATTTCGGGAGAGGAAATAAACTGGGGAAAAGATTTATAAAGTTGGCTAAGGCTCAGTCCGGAATCGGAAAGATATTCCAAAACTCTTAAAGCGGCATAACAGCCATCATCGTGGCCGTAAGCATTGTCCGCAAAAAAGAAGTGGCCGGATAACTCTCCCCCAAAAGCGGCGTTCACCTCCGCTATTTTGGCTTTAATAAAAGAATGGCCTGTTTTCCAAATTACCGGTATCCCCCCTTCCTGTTTGACTACTTCTCTAACTACTTGAGAACAAAGGGTGTTATAAACAATTTTGGAATTAGGAAAGCGGCTTAAAATTTCTTTGGCAAAAATCGCCACAAAGACATCGTTCCATAAAATGCGACCTTTTTCATCCACGATTCCGATCCGGTCGCCATCGCCGTCAAAGGCGATTCCAAAATCAGCCTTTTCCGCCAGCACAATTTTGCCCACTCGTTCCATAACATGCTTGTCAGTGGGATCAGGCGTTCCTACGGGAAAACTGCCATCCACTTCTAGATTTTTTCCGATTATTTCGCAGCCCGCCCGCTTGAACAGTTCCGGAACATATTTACCCGTAGTCCCGCATCCGGAATCAACCACCACCTTAAACTTCCTTTTTAGTTTCACTCTCTTTAAAACGTCGTGGTAATAATCTTCAGTAAACGCTTTTTCCTTGGCTTTTTCCACTTTGCCGATTTCTTCTGACTGGCAGTAATTATCCTCATCCACATATTTTTTGATTTCTTGAACCTCTTCTACTTCCGTGGTTCGGGAATATCCTACCCCTAGTTTGAATCCGTTAAAATTACTGGGATTATGCGAAGCAGTAATCATTACTCCGCCGTTGGTTTGAAAACGGTACTGGCCGTAATACATCATTTGAGTCATAATCATCCCTAAATCAATGACATTAATTCCGGTTTCCGTAAGGCCTTTAATTATTGCTTTTTGGAATTCTTCGCCGCTTAATCGGCAATCGTGCCCCACCACGGCGTGGCGGATCTTTCTTCTTTGCAAAAAAGTACCAAAAGCCTTTCCGATTGCTTCTACTTTTTCGGCATCTAAATCTTCCCCCACTATTCCCCTAATGTCATAGTTCCTGAAGACATAAGGATTTATTTTCATAATAAAAAATTATCCAATTAAATAAATCTTATTGTTAATCCGATGGTAATTTAGCAAAAATTTCTGCTTTAGTCAATTACAATATTGACCTTAGGAATGATTACTGCAATAATTAATCCAATGTTATCAACTAACTAAAATAAAAAGAAGGGGAAACAAAAATGATTAAGGCGGTAATTTTTGACCTTGATGGAGTGATTATTAATAGCATTCCCTTGCATGTAAAAGCATATGATCAGGTTTTTAGGGATTTCGGATTTGGTTATACCCGGAAGGATTTTAATAAGCTAAACGGCGTTCCTACTTTTGAAACCATTGAGATTGTTTTAAAAAGACATAAGGTTAAAGCCGACCCGGTCGCGGTAACAATAAAAAAAGAAAGGTTGGTGGATTACTGGTTAAAAACAGCTTCTTTTTTTCCGGGAACAAAAAAAGTATTGGCTAATCTAAAAAGCCATGGCTATCTTCTAGCGCTGGCCACTACGGTCAGCCGAAAAATTGTCCATACCATCTTAGATGACCGAAAAATCCTCCAATATTTTGACTCCATTACTGGAGGGAACGAAGTAAAAAAAGTAAAACCTAATCCTGAAATTTATTTAAAGGCCGCTCAAAAAATTAAAATTCAGCCTGGAGAATGCGCGGGAGTAGACGATACCATTATCGGTATAGAATCACTTCGCCGAGCAAAAATGAAATCTATTGCTGTCACCACCAGCTTTCCAAAATCAAAACTAAGAAAAGCAAATATTATTGTTCCGCATATCGGAAAAATAACACCCGCTTTAATCAAAAAATTTTAATGAAATTAAAAAATCCGGTATTGTTAATTATCCTTGATGGCTGGGGAATCGGAAAAAAGGATGAGCATAATCCTATCTTTTTAGCACCTACCCCCACTATGGATTATCTATCTCAAGAATATCCCCACACCGCTTTAAAAGCGGGAGGTGAAGGCATTGGTCTAGAGCCCGGGCATCAGGGAGCTTCCGAAATCGGCCATTTCATTATCGGAGCCGGGCGGAATGTTTTACTGCCCCAACATCAGGTAAAACAAGCTGTTCTAAAAGGAGACTTTTTGAAGAATCAAGCATATCTTGAGGCAATTAAAAAAATAAAGAAAAGCGGCGGAGCACTTCATTTAATCGGCATGCTTTCTAATGAAGGAGTACATAGTTATGATATTACCTGCCATGCTTTGTTAGAATTGGCTGCTCGCTCTAAACTAAAAAAAGTATATATTCACATTTTTTCGGACGGCCGAGATACCGCTCCTGAGGAAGTAGAGGTGTATTTAGAAAGACTAAAAGGAGCAATGAATAAATTCGGCGTCGGGGAAATTGCCTCGATTATGGGACGCTGGTGGGCAATGGATCGAGATCATCGCTGGGAAAGGATTCAAAAAGCATACGAAACACTTACCGAAGGCAACGGATTCTACCACTTTCCATCCATCGAAGAAGCAATTGACCGAGCTTACCAGCGCGGGGAAACGGACGAATTTATTAAACCAACAATTATTGAGAAAAATGGAAAACCGGTGGCGATAATCAAAGACGGAGATGCTGTATTTAATTTCAATTTTAGGATTGACCGGGCAATTGAAATAACGCAGGCGTTTGTCGAGACAGACTTTAACGCTTTTCTAAGAACAAAAAAGCTAGATCTGGCTTATGTGGCTTTAACTGATTATTACGAGAATATGCCCACCCCCTTTGCCCTCAAAAGAACAAGGGTAAAAAACAGTCTGGGAGAAATAATCAGCCAGGCCGGCCTAAAACAGCTAAGAGTAACCGAAACGGAAAAATGGGCCTATCTTACCAAAATATTCAATGGAATGCACGAAGAGCCTTTTGAGGGCGAGGATCGAATCTTAATACCATCAGATAAGATACCCACCTATGATTTAAAGCCAGAGATGAAAGCTCGAGAAATTGCTGAAACCGTCTGCCAAAAACTTGATGAAGAAATTTATGATGTTATAATAATAAACTTCGCCAATCCTGATATTTTAGGACACACTACCAATAAAGAGGCTGTTATCAAAGGAATCGTTGCCGTAGACCAAGGTCTGGGAGAAATTATCCAAAAAGTGCGAGAAAAAAACGGCATTGCCCTGGTAATTGCTGATCACGGAAACGCAGAAATTGTTCACGATATCAAACTGGATAAACCTCACTGTTACCACACCGATTCTAATGTCCCCTGTATTTTGGTTGCTGAAGACTCTCAATATAAAAAATTAAGAGCGCGTGGGGCAATAAAGGATGTCGCCCCCACTCTGTTGAGAATTATGAATCTGGAAATTCCTTCGGAAATGACCGGCCAATGCCTAATTGAAAATTAAAAATTATACATTATACATTTTTCATTATAAATTAATATGATCGGAGTATTTGATTCAGGAATAGGAGGACTAACTGTAGTAAAGGAGCTGTTCCGTTTACTACCGGAATACCAGGTTTTGTATTTCGGCGATACGGCCCGCGCCCCTTACGGTACTAAAAGTGAAAGGACTATTTTAAAATACGCCATTCAGGATACCGAATTTTTATTGAAAAAAGGAGCGCAGATTATTGTAGTGGCCTGCAATACCGCCTCCGCAGTTGCAGCCGAGGAATTAAAAAGAAAATTCCAGGTACCGATTTTCGAAGTAATTACTCCGGCCGTAAAAAAAGCAATTGCCGTTTCTAAAAATCACCGCATCGGGGTGATTGGAACTACGGCTACTGTGAAAAGTGGAATCTATGAAAAATTAATCAAGCAAAACGGTAACAAATTTACAATTATTTCCAAACCTTGCCCCTTGTTTGTTCCTTTAGTAGAAGAAAACTGGATTAAGAAACCAGAAACCAAAACAATTGCCAAAAAATACCTTCAATCCCTAAAAATAAGCAGTATTGATTCTCTAATTTTAGGATGTACGCACTATCCCCTGCTTAAAGAAATTATTCAAGTTAAAATCGGCCGGCGAATTAAACTGGTGGATCCGGCCCAAGAAACAGTTTTAGCGGTAAAAGAATTTTTGATCGCTCATCCGGAGCTTGAAAAAACACTGCCTAAAAACCAAATGCACCAATTTTACTTGAGCGATTTGACCCCTAAATTTCAAGATATTGCCCTTCGCTGGCTAGGGGAAAAAATAAAACTCCAGCTGGTAGAAGTGGAGTAAACTAGATAGAAGGCGCGATTCGTCCCGCCTGCTATCGCCTAAATCCCGCTTTAGCGGGATGATGGCGGGCAGGAAATCGCGCCTTCTACATTTAAATTAATCCCATTCTTTCCTTAACCTCTCTTAGGGTTTCCTTAGCTATCTTTCTCGCCTCTTTTGCGCCTTCATCCAGTATTTTCTTTATTCTTTTAGAATCTTTTAATAACCCTTCCCGTTTTTTTCTGAATTCAGTAAAATATTTAATAAGATCATCCGCCAGAACCTCTTTTAACTCCTTATAATGCAATTTGCCCTGTTTATATTCCTGTTCAAATTTTTGAACGTTTTGGGAATCACCCACCAACTCTAATAGCTCAAAAAGATTAGCGACACCCAGGCTTTTTTTACCGCCAGTTGGCTGGGGACCAAGATCAGTCACCGCTTTGGCTATTTTTTCTTTAATCATTGCGGGTGAATCGGATAAAGCAACATAGTGCTTTTCTCCTAATTCCTTGCTCATTTTTTTATTGGGATCAGCTAAAGACATTACTCGGGATCCTCTGGACAAAATCACTTTTGGCTCCAGAAAAACAAACCCAAATTTCCGATTGAAAATGCGGGCAATTGTTCTAGTTAGTTCCACATGCTGAACCTGATCGTCCCCCACCGGGACACCAATTGCTTTATAAAGCAAGATGTCAGAAGCCATCAGCACCGGATAATTTAATAATCCGGCGTTGACGCTCTGTTGTTTTTGCGCTTTTTCCTTATACTGAGTCATTCTTTGAAGCTCTCCAACTGGAATGATGGTATTTAATATCCAGGTCAGCTCAGTATGTTCGGGAATATGAGACTGGATAAAAATAATGCTTTTCTTAGGATCAATGCCCGCGGCAATGTAATCGGCCGCTGCTCCCAAAATGTGTTTTTGCATTTCCTTAGGATTATAATCAACGGTAATCGCATGATAATCAACAATGCAAAAAATACCTTGGTATTCCTTTTGCAATTCTATCCATTGGCGGATCGCCCCAAAATAGTTACCTAAATGAATTGCTCCTGAAGGCTTAATACCGCTAAAGATGATTTTTTTGGGTTTCATGAAATTATATTATCATGTTTCATGATAGAATGGTAGGCGAATTTGCGCAAATTCGCCTACTTAGAAAAAACCCTGCTTAGACAAAGCGGGATTTTTCTTTTCTGTTTTCCTCGTCTGATCCCGTCTGACGGGACTGACGAGGGATCAAATTATTGATTGATCAGTGAAACATTGATACCGCCTCGGTAGCCAAAATGAAGAGTAAAGAACTGGGACAATATGTTACCATCTTTATCGAATGTTCTTACCTGTGGTCCTAGGCCCGCTTCTGGTCCAAAGCTAATTTCAGCTGTACCGTCACCGTCCAAATCACCGACTACCGCTGAAAAGGAACCCCTAATATTAGTGGGATAAGCGAAGAACTGAGAAAGCAGGTTGCCGTCTTTGTCGAATATCCTAGCTTGGGCCGAGCCATCGGTATCGGGCAGTATTACAATTTCTTTAACTCCATTGCCATCGACATCTCCAACGTAAGTTCGGGCACCCCCGGTAAAGGTCGTAGCATAGCCCATAAATTGAGTTAACAGGCCTCCGTCTTTGTTAAAGACTTTTATATGAGCAATGCTGTTTTTAGGAGAGGTGATTACCTCCACAGTTCCATTTCCGTCAAGGTCAGATAAGGTCAGATAAATTCCCTTGTTGTAACTATCGCCATAGGTACTGAATTGAGTAAGCATGTTGCCATCTTTATCGAATACTCTTACTTGTCCAGATCCGGCCTGAGGATAAACCACTATTTCTCCGGTACCATTACCGTCTAGGTCTGCGGCCTTAACGCCTGCTCCTAGATTGTATCCAGAATCATAGGCGTTGAAGCGCGCCAAAAGATTGCCGTCTTTGGAGAATACTTTGACGTCCGCTGCCGCTCCTTGGGCCGGAACAGTGATGATTTCCATCACTCCATCACCGTCCAGATCGTAAGTAGCAATATTCACTCCTTTTCTAAAGCCGGCTTCATAAGCCATAAACTGGGTTAAGATATTACCGTTCTTGTCGAATATTCTCAGCTGCGCATCGAATCCTTCGCCTGGAATGGTGATTACTTCCACTTCGCCGTTGCCGTCCAGATCAGCTACTTTAGTAGTAAGGCCCATTCTTAAAGCGGAAGAATAAGCGAACCAAGTGGCCAGCATATTACCATCTTTATCAAATACTGCTACCTGGGGACCGCCCGCATTCATTGGAGTGGCTACGATGTTATAAGGACCGCCGGCTAAAGCCGCTTTAGCCGCACCTGTGTTAGAACCGGTAGTAACCGCAAAGTTGGTGAAGTGAGAAACCGAGAAACTGATTACATTTCCCTCGGTATCTTGAGTCACACCGTTGGGCAACTTCCAGGCCCCGGCGGTATCGTCATAATACTTAGCCACCAAGTTATCTTCATCAATTCCTAACTCAGTGAGTAATTCCTCATCATAGGGAATAGAGATAGTGACATTACTGTTGAATTCCGAGATTACCGTCTGATTGGAATCCATGACTTCAAAATCCCAAGCGTAAAAAGGAACCTTAGTGTCAGCCGTCTGGAAAACATTTACCGATGGAGTAGCCATCAGAGTGACGTTTCCTTCTGATGCCAAGGCATTAGCGGGAATAGTTACTGACGTTCCATCAGGCAGGTTAATCGTTTTTTGGACTGTGGCATCAAAGACTGTGGTAATTCCTTCCGGGATATCGAACTTAGCTTTAGTTAATTCCATGTCTTGAGATTTATCACCCTTACTGTTAATAACAACCATGTTTTCTTCTGATCGATAGAAGCCATTATCAGTGGGAGAATCACAACCGACAAACCACGTACCGATCGTTAAAGGAATAGAATATTCTCCATCCATGATATCACCGCCGGAAAATCCACCTTCTTGCTGCCAGGCATGACACCAGCCAAAAGGAATACTTCCGCCTCCATCTCTAGTAACGCTTCCTTTCAAGTAGGCATCCGCTTCTCGGAACTGCAGAGTAATGCTGGCCGGAGAAGATTTAGTAACTTCTATCTGAATCGACTCGGGCGGCATAAATTGATTATCGCCCCCTCCTTGCCCGGCACCACATTCATATTCACCTGATATCAGGGGGATAGTAGCTTTGCCTTTTCGTACTTCGTTGCCGGCATCAATCACTTTTCCGCCCTCAAAATCACCTTTAACTTTATTCTCGAGGAACATAAAGTTAGAGCACCAGACATAGCCAAATTCTACTGGTTTCCCATCGGGATCAAGTAAAGTAGCATCCACATGGGTATTGGCTCGGAAAGCAGTGATAATTTTAGTCACTTTGCCGTCTTTGGGAACTAGGAAAGGAGCAAAGTCAGGATGAGTAGAAACGAAATCCGGACTTTCCCGGAACCAGTACCCCAGAACATATTTCTGTCCGCCTTTTACTTTTAAGGTATAGCTGCCATCGGCATTAAGTCTGGTAAATGCTCCTGGTCCGCCACCAGGACCCATTTTTTCAGCAGTATTGGCATTGATTTCAACCTCATAATTAGTAACCACCTTGCCATCCTGATCCTTTAACCATCCCGTAATTTCCGCATCTGGCTCTACCATAGTTATGGTAACCTCTTTTGAGCCATCTTTAGGTATTGTTATTTCTACTTCTTTATCTAATAAATAATTGGATTGTTCCGGGGGTGTATTCACTCCGACTAAATAGGTATGACCGCCCAGTAAACGAACTGTAGCCACGCCCCGATCAATGCCGCTACCGAATTCTGTACCCGGGCCCCATCCTTCACCTTTGATATGAGCATAAGCCCAGCCCCACATATTTTCCGTTAAGGCCTTGCCGTCTTGATCAACTGTTTTTACTACCAAGCTGGCATCTGCTTCTTTAACAGTATGATTTACTCCAGAAATAGTCTGATTAGCCTTAAGCGTATAGATTTCCGGCGGGCCGCCTGCTTTTACCGGAATATAGGTAGAATCGCCGCCAGTCTGGACATTGCATTCCCACTGGCCTGGGCTAAGCCAAAGAGCATAACTGCCCTTGCTCCCACTTTGTGTTTCACCCCAGCCGGAATTATCATGCTGCCAGCAGTTGATGCGAACTCCCTCTACGCCCGTGTTGTCTTCCAACATTACCTTTCCGGTAATTTTGGAAGTCTTTTGGGACATGGTTAGAGTTCCTAAATTAAGAGTCTGGTTGGGTTTCACTTCCACTTTCATTTCGGGAAGATAATATTTTGCCATATCGGGATTCTGATTGTCAGGATTAACGCTTAATTTGTAACTGCCGTCTTTAACGTGAGCGGTAAAGCAGCCGGTGTTCCAATCAATCCCCGTTCCATTACCCATTCCTTCTCCAGACCGAATATCAACGTAACCGCCTTGCAATTTATTGCCATTGGGTAATTTGACACAACCTTTGATAATGGCATTAGTTTTTTCTACGGTAAAGTTGACCGTTTTTTCCTCTTCGGTATTGTTATTGGTAAACGTTACCTGTTTAGATGGTTGATTGTAATTCCAATCCACATCCATTTGCTGGTTGTTCTCCTGATCCCATTGGGGGTTTACGTTTAACTCCCAGGTGCCGCCGCCAACGCTCAATTCGTATTCACCATTGCTATTTACATCGGCGTTTACTCCCGAACCGCCCTGTTTCCAAGCATTCACTTGAGCGGTGATTACTTTTCCTCCACTATTATAAGTTACTTTTCCTTTGATTGTTTTGGTTGCTCGGGCCAAAGTGATTGTCCCTAAATTAGTGGCTGTTCCGTTATAAGTAACCTGAATGGCGTCCGGTGAAATATATCCCTGTGTTCCGCCCGGAACCCAGACTTCAAGAAAATAAGTGGTGCCAGCAGTTAAATCATCAGCTAGAAAAACAAAATTTCCACTCTGATCAGTGCCGGTTCCGTTATTGTAAGAAAAGTCTTCGCTCCTTAAATTTACTCCCGTGCCGTTTAACGCTTCACCTTCCGGAGTGAGCACTTTACCGGTAAAGGCAATGTTGCCCAGTTGAAAAGGAGTTGAGTCTTTTTGAGGCCACATCTCGCCTGGCGGTAATTGAGGAGCCATTATTTCCATAACGCCGACGTAATTTCCCCCGCCTTGAGAAGGATTTTTAACGCCCGTTATCGAAAAGGTAGTTGTGCCGACACCAAGCGCATTGCTGGAAGCAAATTCAATGTGATCACTGCTTTTCCGAGGTGATTCAAGTAAAGAAATTCCAGAGATAGAAGCATTGCTTAAATCCGGCTGACAATACATCCAATCAGTTTCCGGAGGACAGTTCCCAGAGTTCATGCGAAAATTCACCATCATAGGAACACCACTCATGCCAGGGCCCATATTAACTTTATTAATAGCAGTATTTAGGGTAAAACTGACATTATAAGTGGTGGTTGCTCCTTTTACGGTACTAGCCGGCGTAACGGTAAAAGCAGTTATTCTGGTATCAGTAGGAGGCTCTTGCCCTTCTTCAGCCAATACCATTTTAGTTCCTGTTATTAAGATAATCGCGGCTAAAATGCCGATAGTGCTAAAAATAGCGATTTTGAAAGCTTTTTTTGACATTGTTTTATCCATTAATTTTTAATTATAGTTTTTTAGTTAATAAAAATGCCACTAACAAGTGGCTATATTGCTTAAATTAATAGAATTCTGAACCAATTTTTTATTTTTCGTCTTTCCTCCTTAAACATTGGCTAATTTTGACCAATTATAGGTATAATATACACCTAAAATAAGTTTTTGTCAATAATTATCCGACATCACTGAAGGCGAAAATGGCCATTTTCGCCTTCAGTGACCATTTTCCTTTATTACTTTTACTCTTATCACGTACCATTCGCCACATGCGACGAGCCAAATCAAACCTCAATTACCACCGGCAAGATCATTGGTCTTCTTTGAGTCTTGCTAAAAAGGAACTGTCCAATGTCATCTCTAATTTTATTTTTGATATAAGTATCATTAGCCGAAACGCTGGGATTATTATCTTTTAAGATTTTTTTAACCTTTTCTCTTGTTTCGGCAATTAATCTTTTGCTGTTTTTCATATAAACAAAGCCTCGGGAAATGATATCGGGGCTACCAATAATATTGCCTGTCTTACTATCAATAGTCGCTATTACCACCAACATTCCGTCGGCCGACATCATTTGGCGATCTCTTAAGACTACGTTAGATACATCACCCACCCCCAAACCATCCACCATTACATAATCAGAAGGAACTCTCTTATTAGTAATCCTGCCGGTGGTTTTAGTAAACTCCATCACTTGACCATTATCAGCCACGAAAATATTTTTAGGATTGAATCCGATTGACTCTGCCACCTTGGCATGAATTTTCAGAAAAGAATGATTGCCTTCAATGGGAATAAAATATTTTGGATTGATCAATTTAATCATCAACTTCAAATCCTCCTGCTTAGCATGGCCGCCGGCATGAATATCCATCATGCGATAATTGATTACTTCTGCTCCTTCGCGATAAAGGTTGTCGACCAATCTTTGAACTGCCCGTTCATTTCCAGGAACTACGGAAGAGGAAAATACCACGGTATCACCAGGCTCAATCCGAATTGATTTATGTTCCCGGTTAGCAATGCGCATCAATACGGCTCGACCTTCTCCTTGAGCGCCGGTACATAAAACAATGATTCTCCGGCTAGGATAATTGCTAATCTCACTTAATGGGATTAGGGTGCCCTTACTAACCTTTAGGTAGCCCAGTTTTTGAGCAATTTCAATGTTTGTTTTCATACTATAACCATCAACGATTACTTTCCGATTGTACTTTTCAGCCAGTTTAATAATTTGTTGCAGACGGCCTAATAAAGAAGAAAAAGTACCAATGATTATTCGGCCCGTTGACTTTCTAATAATATCCTCCAAATTACCCTCGATTTCTTTTTCGCTAAATTGATGACCGGGTTGAGTAGCATTAGTGCTATCAGACATTAAAGCTAAAACGTTTTCTTCGCTTAATTTTGCAATCTTAGCAATTTCCGGCTCGGCATCGCCAGAGGGCTGAAGATCTAATTTAAAATCCCCAGTATGAACTACTATTCCGATAGGAGTAAGAATAATAATTCCCAAAGATCCTGGAATATTATGACTAACGCCAAAGAACTCAATCTTAAATTTGCCAAGGGTAAGTTTTGAATTAGTATCTATTGGATTAAGATTCATTCTTCGATGGTTTTTATACTCTTCTTGTCTCTTGCTAATAATCCCCAAAGTTAAAGGAGTAGCATAAATCGGGGGGTTACCCAGCTTAGGAATTAAGTGGGGGATCGCTCCGATATGGTCATAATGCCCATGAGTAATAATCACTCCTTTTATATTTCTTTCTCTTCCCCTTAAATAAGAGATGTTGGGAATAATATAATCGATTCCGGGCATATCCTCTTCCGGAAACTGCAAACCCACGTCAATTATCAGAATGTCACGGCCATATTCCAAAACAGTCATATTCCTTCCTACTTCTTCCAGTCCACCCAAAACTATTATTTTGAGCTTCTGGCCTCCTTTGCGTCCGAGATCTTCTTTTCTAGAATCTGTCATCTTAACCGGGGAACTGTCTGAGCGGTAGACGCGAATGCGGCTACCCGACCGGGAAGAATGTGATTCTTTAGTTTTTCTTGCACTAATCATTTTTTTAGTTTGTTAGTTATTATATTATTTAATTATTTGATTTTAAACTCTGCCCCTCGGCTTATCCCACTGCCATGGGATTCGCTCGGGGCACTCGACTCTTCTTGGATTTACAAGCGTAAGCTTTTGGAAATAATTGGTCGAAGACCACGAGCGACGAGCAACAGCGAGGAGTCGAGTGGTGCCGCGGAGAGGAGTTGAACCTCCAAGAGATTGCTCTCACTGGCTCCTGAAGCGTACGCGCCCGCCTGCCTTGCCGAACTTGAAATTTATAAGATTGGTGCTGGGAGGGAGACTCGAACTCCCATCCCGCTAAGCGGGACTAGCTCCTGAAGCTAGCGCGTCTACCGATTCCGCCATCCCAGCAGAAACTTTAAACTATTTTGTTTTTAAGGTATGTTCGGCAAGTTCGGCGGGCAGGTATACCAATTCCGCCACCGCGGCTCATTTTTAAAATGTAAAATAAGATATAAAACACTGAGTAGTATTTAGTTTCATGAGGTTATTAACAAGCAAAATGAATAAATTTCAAATTACAATATCTGGGTAGTTGGAATTAATTTGGTTGGTAAATTGTTCATTTACAAGTAAATTTTGACTTGAATCTAATAGCTGCTATAGCCCATTTACGCCAAG
>PEXU01000045.1:0-3661 GCA_002774635.1 Candidatus Kerfeldbacteria bacterium CG08_land_8_20_14_0_20_40_16
AAACTCCAAACGAAATGCTAAAATTGTTAACTAACTAATACCGACAAATGTCTGTGGTTAAAACAATAACTAACTTCTTCTCCGGGACTGTTTCCAAAACAGTAGGGTAGGGCTGGCAATAAATATCGAGGAATAGGTACCAGTAATAATACCAAGGATAAGGGCAAGCATGAAATATTTTATTGATTCACCTCCGAATAAAAATAACGCAACTAGCACAATTAAGGTGGTGACGGAAGTGTTCAGGGAGCGAATTAATGTTTCGTTAATCGCTTTATTGACTATCTCTTTAAATTCAAGATCGTGACTTTTTAATAGATTTTCTCTAATGCGATCAAACACAACGATTGTATCATGCACCGAAAATCCCAGTATAGTTAAAAGCGCAGTTACAAAAAGCGTACCAATTTCAATTTGCTTCCAATAGCCTAAAAAGGCAAATGTACCAGTAACAAGAATAATATCATGCGCTAAAGCAATTATCGCTGCTACCCCAAAGACATAGGAGGGAACTGGCCCCGCGGAAACTTTTCGGAAAGCCCAGGAAATGTAAATAATAATAGCCAGCATTACAATTATGATTGCGAGTATTGCTTTTCGTTGTAATTCTTTCCCGATTGTCGGACCTACGTTTTCAAAACTTACCTCCGAGACTATCCCAAATTTATTCTCTAATTGATTTAAAATCTCCTGTCTTGTGTCATTCGAGATATCTTTCATTCGAATAATTACCTCCTTTTCTTCAACTGGCTGAACTAATGTATTCCCTAGACCAAGATTTCCTAATGTTGTTTCGATATCCTGGATTGCTGGCCGCTCCTGATCAAATTGCACCTGCAGTAAGGATCCTCCGGTAAAATCGATTCCTAGCTTTAATCCCCCGACAGAAATAAAATAAATACTGACTGCAATTAGAATCATCGAGATGATGAACCAAATTTTGCTTGTTCCGATGACATTATACATTCTTGTTTTCTTTCACTTTTCTAATACCAAATAGTCTAAAGTTCTTCCATTCTTTTTTTAGAGCAATAACTCTTAAAAATGTTCTGGTAACTGTGATGGCAGAAAACATACTAATTAAAATACCAATTCCTAAGGTAATAGCGAATCCTTTAATCAAGCTTGTTCCAAACCATCCTAGAATAACGCAGGTAATTAAGGAGGAAACATTGGAATCTCTAATTGATGGCCAGGCGCGTTTAAATCCATCCTCTACGGAACTTAACAGTGACTTACCTTTCCCTAATTCCTCCTTCATTCTTTCAAAGATTAAAACATTAGCATCCACTGCCATCCCAATAGAAAGAATGAATCCGGCGACACCGGCCAAAGTAAGAGTAATGGGCCATAATTTGAAGATAGCAAGCACTAATAAAGTATAAATAAGCAAGGCCACCACCGACAGAATTCCGGGCAAGCGATAATAAATAATCATAAATAGCGCTACTAGTAATAAACCCAGAAGACCAGCAAAGAAACTTCTCTCTACGGAGACTTTACCTAGAGTAGCGCCAATGTTTTGTTGGTTAATTAAAGTAATTGGTACCGGCAAAGCACCGGAATTCAGCCTCCGCGCCAGGGTTTTTGCCTCATCTAATGTGAAATTTCCGGTAATTACCGCCTGGCCGGATGTTATTTCCGCTTGCACCACCGGAATACTAATTGGAGCGCCGTCCAGGTAAATCGCCACCGGTTTATAAAGATTTCTTTTTGTGATATCAGCAAAAAGTGTTTTACCCTCATCATTAAATGACAATGATATCTCGGCCTGGCCGGATGTTTGATCAAATTGAACGCTAGCATTCTTGAGCTGCTTTCCGGAAAGACCGGTATTAGCATATTCTACCGGCAATTCTTGGTCCAGCGACTTAGTCATAACCAAAATATGGCTGGCGCGCGCTTGTAATTCTTCTTGGCCTTGATCGTTGGTAACTGTATTTCTTTCTTCCACTTTTATGATATGGTATCCAAAAGTGGTTTGGACTAATTCAGGATAAACTTTTCCCACCTCCGCTTTATTAAAGACAACGTCATCAAATTCAGGTACCATGGATCCTTGAGAAAAATAGCCGAGATCTCCACCCTGCTCAGCCGAAGTATCTTCGCTGTTAGCCTTGGCTAACGCCGCAAAATCAGCCCCGGGCGATAATGCTTCCTGGAGGATTTTCTCCGCTTTTACTTCAGCTTCGGCATTGTATTGATCCACCGTACTTTGAGTCAATTCCGGCTGATCAATTGTTTTTTGCTCGCGGAATTCAAGCAAAGGCGTTTCACCGATTAATTTAATTGCCTGACTTACATCAGTAACTCCGGGCAACTCTACGATTACCCGGTAATCATCCCCTACCTTATTTGTTTGAACAACTGGTTCTGAAACTCCAAAGGCGTTTACCCTCCGCTCAATAACATCGCGGACACCTTCTACCGCGTCCGCTTTGTCCGCCGAGGGAATTTGAGAAGTATCGGCCTGATAAACTAAATGAGTTCCACCCATCAAATCTAGACCCAAATGAACCTTCAATTCCTTAAAATAGCCGCCTATCTTAAGATCAGGGCCCTTCGGCCAGTCTACCAACCCGGCTAAAACACTAAATACCATAATTATAGCCAGAGTTAACCAAAGTTTTTTTCTTTGGGTCATAATCTAATCTCTTTCAGTATATTATAAAAAAAATAATCTTATCAGATAATATAATTATACATATTTCTCCACCTTAATCAAATTTTTTAAAACCTAATCAAAAACATAAACCGGAATTCCTAAACCGGCCCACTGATAAAGCCAGGCGGCGTTCTGACGAGAGGCATTGATACAACCGTGACTCATGCGATGACCAAAATTGTTGTGCCAATACGTTCCATGGATAGTGTAAGCTCCGTTAAATGATAAAACATGGGGAACATCCTCTAGATCATAGTTGTCAGGATCATCCGGGCCGTAGAACCAAGTCATGTCGACGGATTCCCGCTTTAAAAATACCCGGAAATTTCCTATGGGGGTAGGCCGTTTGCTTACACCAGATGAAATCAAAAAGGAATTTACCAGTTGATCATTCTCATAGGCAGATAGTCGCTGTTCCGTTAAATTAACATCGATATATTTATAATCGGATGGTCTTCCCTCACCCACCCAAGCCGACGGAGCAGTAATAATATCATCAGATCCGTCACCATTGATATCTGCTAGAGCCAGATTAACACCACCCCTGAAATCGTCTTCATAAGCAAAAAAATCCTGCTCTAAATGTTTCCCGTATGCTTCAAACATTCTAATCTGAGGGCCACCCGCTCGAGTAGGAGCAACCACCACTTCCGCTTTACCATCTTGGTCCAGATCACCGCTGGCGACATTTATTCCTCCCTGAAAATAATCGGGAAAGGAATAAAATTCTCCTAGAATCGTTCGGTTAGTATCCGCTTTGTAAACTTTAGTCCAAGCTCGGCCAAATTTCTGAACGGCCATGATAATTTCTTCTTCCGGTCCGCCATCAACGTTTCCTACCGCTAACGATACTCCCCCACGGTCACCGGTAGTAAACGGGAAAAAATCAATACCGGTGGATTGCCCCCGATAGTCAAATACTCTTACGTGCGCTCCTCCGGAAGAGCCAGGCGCGGCGACAATTTCATCTTTTCCATCGCCATCCACATCACCCAC
>PEXU01000045.1:3729-7825 GCA_002774635.1 Candidatus Kerfeldbacteria bacterium CG08_land_8_20_14_0_20_40_16
CATTCTGATCAAATATTCGAATCTGGGGGCCTCCTCCTTGTCCAGCGCCGATGATTATTTCTATTTCACCATCACCGTTTAAATCACCACAAGCCACTTTAATTCCTTTACGAAAAGAAGGATCATAGGCCATAAAGCCGGTAACCTTAAAACTGTAAGGCCAGATTATTTGAACGTGCGGCCCGCCCCCTGGCCCAGCGCCAGTGATTATTTCGGCCTTGCCGTTATGGTCTAAATCGCAAGCGGCCACTGATGCCCCGCCTTTAAAATTTTCCGAATAGGCCATTAAGTTTCGAATTAAATCCCCTTCTGTGTTAAAGACTTTTACTTCTGGAGCACGGGTCTTAGTAAAAGCGGAGGCACAAAGTGGAAGACCTAATACAAAAATGGCGATAATAAACAGCTTTTTTAACATGCTTATATTTTAACAGCAACGAATAAATAAAAAAAGAGGGAGCTAATCCCCTCTTTAAGTAATATATTGTTATAAATTATTGGGACAATTTTTCTCAAATTATATTTTTGGGATGTCGTGCTAAATTAATTTTGCTTACCCGGTCAAATTTCTTCAAAATCTGGACGGGCTTGCCCGCCGTAGCCATGGCGGAGGCAAGTTTAATATTTAGAATGCCAGGATTTGTTTATTGGCATAACTATTTATTAACAGTATATTTGCACCTTGGATAATTTGAACAACCAAAAAATTCACCAAACTTCCCGGTTCGTTTCACAAGATTACCACCGCACTTAGGACACTGATCAGATTGTGATGTTTTACCTTTTGCAAATTTCCGCCGCATAAACTTATCAAACACTTTTTTCACCTTGGCTCGTAAATAAATTAAGATACAGCCGATTACTCCAATTATTACAATTGCAGGTATAAGTATACTTGTGGCAGTTGATGTTAATTTTTTAGATATCTCTAATACTTGTGGGTCAGCGGGCATTGTTCTAAATTAATTTTGAATTATTTTTCGAAAATTAAATTTTATTGGAGGTGGAATTATCTTTCAAAATAATTCCATTTGTTTTCATACTTCTTAGGATCTAGTCCTCTAGAATTCTTATCTAGGCGCAATCTAAATATCCTCATATCAGTATGTTTTACCGGTTTCTTTCTAGACAATGAATGAAAATATCTATCGTCCTTTTCTACAAAATTAGCAACGTCTACACTAGGAACAACGAAGAACATTGTATTTTTGAAATCAAACTTTTCAATCTGTACAAAGCAATAGAATAAATTTTTATCTCTTATTTTTTCATGCTTTTATCCCATCATCCATTCAATATTAGTGCCAAAATATCTTGATTTTGTCGGACCATTAGAAGTTGTTTTAACCTCAAGTCTAAAAACCCTTTTTGTTTTTTCATTCGATAGAAGTATATCAACGCTTTTAGTATTGCCTAAAGTAAGAGTGGCGATATAACCACAGAGTGTAAGACGGGCTAAAACCAAATATTCTCCTGTTAGTGCAAGGGAATTTGGAGATATTTTCATAATTTGAAAATTAATTTTGAGTGGAGGTTGAGAACTATTTTTTTATCACACTAATTAATTTTTCTATTTTTTTAGTATTTTCATCACTCAAGGTGTTTTTGTACAAGATTTTAACACCATTAATTATCTTAGACTTCACATCTTTTGAAGGAATGGGAATCTTTCTATACTTCTTCTTATCTTTTTCATAAAATTCCCATTTATTATTTACAAATTTGTAAACATCGAGACTGTAATAACCAGGTTTTTTAGAACTTAATCTATAAACATTAGCTTCTGGCGGGATTTTATAAAAATATAGAACTACTAAACCTGTTTTTGATCTTAATTTTTGATCTGAAGTAATAGCAGAGTTAATAAATCCAGGATATGCTGATGGAGGGATATATTTATTAGATAGATATAATAAATAATCTTTACTCATTTTACTTCACCAACTTCCCCTCAAACGCCTTATGTAATATTGATTGCTTCAAAGCTTTTAAATCTTCTGCTGTTTGCTTTTGTAAATTCTGTAACTTTCGGGCTTTTTCAGAAAGTGAATCTAAATAGGCAACAATCTTTTTTTGTTCAGGTATAGTTGGCAGTAAGATTTTTGTTTTAGAAACTCTGGATTGCGTAATTGCGGGTAACGATGAACCAGCTGCCCAATTCGATAAATTAAAAACACTTAACCAATAAAATAAAAATTTGGAATTTATATTACTAAAAGGAATTAATCCCATAACATTATTATCATAAATTGATTCTTGGGTAAGGATTCTCTTTTTATTTGTGGCAATTGCACCACCGATTTTTGGAAAAATTACTGTACCAATAGGAGCCGTTCTGTATTTATAACTCTTTATATCTACATCACTGACGCTATTATTGTAATTCGTAATGTAGAGTTCATTTCCTGGTAAATTCATATCGCTAACTTTTAGAAAAGGATATTTTTCATTTTCCCTACCTTGAAATTCCTTGGGGAAACCAAAACCACTTTGGATAAAGGTAACTTCTTCTAAAGTTTTCTCTTCCCACCCTTTTTCTTTCCCCTTTTCAAAAATCTGGTGAAGAGCAGCCGGCACAAGAGCATCAGCATCTTTTTGCGCTTCTTCTCGCAGTTTTTGAGCTTCATTAATTTTCCCAAAAAGTTCTTCAATTTTCTTTACAATTTTTTTCTGGATGGGAAGTGGCGGGAGAGAGATTTTAATTTCAGCGAGATTTGACCTACTTATCCTTTGTCTTGTAGTGCCTGAGAGCTTTGAATTTACTTGTGAATAATAATCTAGCGATTCAGTAAAGTATAGAAAAAACTTATCAATAATAATCTTATTGTTTGGTCGGACAATTGTACAATCAACTGCTGTTATTGTACGTGTTCCTAATTTAGGCAATATACAAGCTCTACCAACTGGATCGGGAAGCCTAGAAATTAAAATATCACCAGGAAATATTTCTGTGCAGTTTAGACGTTTAAAGGTTTTATCAGTAATAAAACGTGCCCTTCCGACTTTATCAATATAATTTAATCTACCTACATTACCTGTTTGGATTAATCTTATTCCCCTATCAGATTGATCTTTCGTTTCAACCCAATCTCCATCTGCAAAGACATCACAAACCTCCCCTATTTTTTTTGTTGGGTAGGTCATGGCTACTTCTGTACCTTATAAATAAAATAAGAAATTACAATCAGAATTAATGAAAAAATTAGCCATACCAACGGATTATCCATTGTAAACCATTTTTCCGTTTTCTTTTTTTCGGTATTTTTTGACTTTTCTTTATTCAGTTTTTCACTTTTTTGAGTTTGGGTGTTTACTTCAGTCCTTACTCGAAATTTTAATTCTGTTATTTCTGGTGCGTTATCTTTAGGCGGATAAATTTTCCTTACCAGTTCAAGTAAGAAATCCATATCTTGTTTAGAAATATTCTCTGCTTCTTCAATTTTTTCTGGTGGAACATATATCCAAAAAGTTGAGAGAATTGAAAACAAATAACTGCCATATTGACTAGATTCTTCTAAATAAGAGCTACAATCCTTTAATAAAATAGACAGATCTTTTCTGTTTTTTACTTCTAAGAGTTTCCGTAAAGCCTGGATATCATTTAGCCCAATCCTTTCAATTTCACTTTTTGATTTAATAAGCTTAAGTGGTCTTGAAATAGTAAGTGACATAATGTATCATTTTTTAATTTTTTGTTGGGTAGGGCATTTTAATCTGTTTGAAAATTATTCTGAATATCAATAAGCATTTTTATATATTTTACAGCTGTTTTGTTCTTAATACCCTTTAATCTTGTTGGGGTTAACCCTGGCTGCGGTAGTGACTTAATTGTAGCTTCAATGAGTCTTACGAGTTTACTAAATTCCTCTCTATACCTCCGCGGAACAACCTCTTGACTAGGGCCAAGCTGATAAAGAATCTTTGCTGCCTCACTAGCTAATCTTTGGTTTGCATTCCCTTCATGAACAGAAATGCGGTAATTTATATCGAAAAGCTTTCCGTAAAAATAATTTATTGAAGTGACAGGTACCCCAAAATTTAGACACTTTGTCCTCATGGTATAATGGTTAGAGAAAGGAGAAAATATTATGCCCAAAGG
>PEXU01000052.1:0-9720 GCA_002774635.1 Candidatus Kerfeldbacteria bacterium CG08_land_8_20_14_0_20_40_16
TTTATTTAACAGAATCGTAGACCCGAAGAAGCTAGCGGACCTAAAGGTCCTGGCTACGTTTTTCTACTAGAACAAACCGGTAGTGACAAAGATTACAGTTTGGGTATAAGTGCCTGCTGCAGTAAAACCATCAATTGAAGCAGCATAGCAAATGGTGCTGGTTTCATCAACTGGGCCTGAAGTAGCGCCGGCTACGGTTTGTTGAGTGGTGGTTAAAGCCGTAGCATTATAAGGAGCAGTAGCACAATCTGTGTCTTGAGTAATGGTTTGACTGGCATCGGAAGTAGCCATGCCGTACTCTTCGATACCAGCTACTATTGTGCCGCCAGACGCATCATCAATATCGTTGGCGCCCACTCTTAAATTGCCGTCATCATAAACCATACTGGTGTAGCCGCTTAAGGCGCTGGTATCAGTTCTAATGGTATGAGTGGTGGTAGAAACTGATCCGGTGGATAAAGTACCAAGGCTGATAGTGTTACTGCTAATGGTAAAAGTAATGGCATCAAAATCCCAACAGTGATTACCACTAGAATTCCAATTAGTAATATCGCTGGCGTCTATGTTAGGCGCTTGGCCACAAGCATCAGAATCTTTGGCATCAGTGCTGTAAACAGAGCGGGTGCCGGCAACATTCAAATACCAATCAGTGGGAGTAGAAGAACTTCTTAATTCCACTCTGGTGCTTGGAGCTTGGCCGTTAAAGGAAATATTTTGGAAAGTATAGGTGCCACCGGCTAAAAATTGGAGTTGGGTACTGGCGGTAGCGGCCGTGAAATTGTTAGCACTGTCGGCGCTTGAAGAAAATATCACATCCGGATTAGCGGCCGAGGCATTAGTAATGGTTAAGTTATAGAACCGGTCCGAAGTACCGGTCATTTGGCCAGAAAGAGTTTGTTGACTGGCGCCATCTAAGGTTACAGTGCCTGATTGATCGGTGAAATTGCCATTATTGGTCCAGTTGCCAGCCAGATCAATTCCGTAATTGGTGGCGGTAACATCCAGAGTGGCATTTGCCCCAATGGTAATGCTACCGGTGAGGCCGTTCGTACTGGTAAGGTGGTTGGTGAGGTCGTAGGTTTCGGCAGTCGCCGGAGCAAATTCCAGAGAATCATAGGTAGTGGTGATAACATTGATGTTGCCGCTATCATTTGTAGCGGTATATTTGACCGTAGATGTGCCGGGGGTAAGGGTTCCTGTAACAGTTAAAACGGTGGCGGTTGAGCCGGCATTAGCAAGGGTAAAGGTATAAGGACCACTGGCTAGGTTCAAGGTATTCCCTGTTTGAATATCGGCCGTGTCTACGGTCATACTGGAAGCAAGGGTCACTTTGTCTTGGTTACCGACACCGCTGGTTTTATTGAAAACGACAACACCAATGTTTTGCGGTCCACCTGAACTACTATCTATATACGTAGCCGCGGTAGTGCCATCAAAGGTCCAAGTGCCAGTGCCTTTGGTCACCGTACCGGCCGAGGCGATGGTCACTCCCTTGGCGGTATTAATATTAGGGTTGCCGGAATTCAGCACCAGTTCACCGTCAGTCAGGGTCATGGGGCCGTCAATATTCAGAGCGCCAGAGATGACCATATTATCGTTGGTGCCTCCGGCATTTTTAAACTCCACCTCATAAAAGGTCTTGTCACCCGTAGCTATGGTGCGGTTGGTATCAGCGCCCGAGGTGCTGTTAAAAAACAGTTTTGAATCAGTTGACGGTGTAAACGTGCCAGAGCCAGACATAGTCCAATTACCCCCGACGTCAATAATTGTTCCATTGCCCGCGTTATTCGGGGGGGTATCAGTCAAAGTTAACGTGCACGTACCCTGGCAATCCAGGTAGTCAGTCAGGGTTACATCCCAGCCGTGTGTTTCAAATGTATCACCAGTTAAAATTGTTAAACTAGTTGCAGAGAAATCGCTCTTGAGCTTGGTGGTGCCCGGGCTCTGGCCGATCTGGACGTTGCCCATATCTTCCTTGGTATCGGTGTTCGCATCCTCAAATGTTTGAGAAACGCCGTCCATGATGAGAATGCCGCTGCCGCTCGATTTGGTAAAAGTACCGGTGTCGGTTATTAATATCGTGTCACCGGTCAGAGTGATGTTCACGTTCGCGCCCTGCGCCAACGTCGCCCCGGCGCCGATAGTGAAGTTACCAGCCGCCGCAAAAGCATCAACCGTACTAACGCTTCCGCCAGTGACCGAGAAGTCTTGAAAAGTATGAGAGGCAGAAGTAATGGTCTTGGAACTACCATTCATCTGGAAAGTATTGCCAGAGGTGGCGGTATAAACACCATTAGTGAAATTCACACTACCAGCAACGTTCCAATTACCTGCGCCAGAAACAATCGTTTTAGCAGCACCACCTGCCGTAAAGGTAAGGTCTGATTCTAAATCAACTGCTGGGTCCCAGTTCAAACCGGTGAGGTCCAGAGTACCAGCGCCGGTTGCTTCTAAGTTAAGAGTGGAATCAAAATCAATAGTTTGAGAACCGGCAGTACCAAGAATAAGGGTTCGGTTGGAAGAGCTACTGTTGTAGACCTCTACTGCTCCACCATAGGTACGATTAATTACATTAGTGGTATTACCATTAGTGGCATCAAAACGAACCACACTAGAAAGAGTTCCACCAGTAGGAATGGCTGTGGCGGAATCAATGGTTAGTCTGCCTAATCCAGAAATAGTGCCATCCAGGGTAAAGCCAGAGCCGGTCCAGGTAAGGGTGCGGCCAGAGGCTATAGAAAGAGTGTCTCCCGTATTAACATTGATCGTGCCCGAGACAGCAGCATCATTGGTTTGAACGGTCCAAGTGCCATTCCCTCCGCTAGCACCACTAAACGTAACACCGTTAAAAGAGGAGCTTCCGGCCTCAATAGTGTTGTCACCATCCGTGGCATCAAACAACACTGTGCCGCCCTGTTTGGTAAAGATATCACTGTTACTCCAGTTACCACCAACTGTTATTTGATTGTTCTCACCGGATACCACATCTAAAGTGCCGTTGGTAATAGTAACGTTGTTATCAACATCCAAAGGGTCTTGAACCTGAATCGTAAGACCAGCGCCCCCGCCTCCATCATTAAGGGTTAAATTCCAAAGACTGCCCGTGCCAGCCGTTATTAAATCTTCGGTGCCGGCAGTAGCATCAAAAGTAATGGTGGAAGTGGAAGGATTAAGAGTACCGCCCGTATCCAATTTATAGGTACCATCAAGCTCAACGGTTTCAGTGGCGGCCGCGGTCCAAGTACCATCTATCTCAATATCATGAACTTGGGTGACATTGCCAACCGGCGCAAAAGTGTAACCTGATTGAATAAACAGTTCATAACTGGATTCTATTGAAAGAGTGTCAGGGATGCCATCGGTAGCCGTAAAAAGAATATCGGTAGGATTATTATCATTAACGTAGTTAATCATATCAGCAATAGAGATATCGGTTTGCTCATGACGTAAAACAACGTGATTTTGATAAACACGTAAATTATCGCCGGAAACTATGTTACTACCGTCGCCAATAGTAACCGTGTTTCCAAAAAGAGAACCGCCGTCAATAAAAAGGGTAAGCTGTTCGCCGCCCGAAGAGGCGTTGACGCTACTAATGGTAAAGGCGCCGCTGGTGGTGGTGCCGCAATTATCACTAAAGACGGCATTAACCGCTACGCAAATACTGGTGGCGTCGGTTACATAAGTTAATTCGTCATCATCAGTATAGGCGATACCGGCAATGCTGATGCCAGCAAAGGTGTCTTTAATTTCCACATTGATATTAGTGGAAATGTCATTCAAATATTGAACATAGGCAATGTCATTAGTGGTATCAACATAGGAAGTGTAACTGGTGCCAATATGGGTATCAGTGGTGTGCGGGGTGCCAGTTTCACCGTCTAAATAGGCATCGTTCACTTTTAAAATAGGAGAGGTACTGGCAAGGTAATTAGTGACAACATAAACCGGTTTCTTTTTGGTATAGGTGGTGGCATTAGTATAGGTGAATTTAACATTGTTGCTACTAGCGGCGAATTCTAATCCGCCTTCACTCTTATCAAATTCGGTAAAGGTACCGGTAATCATGGTGGGAGAATCAGGGTTGGCAATATCATTACGATAAACATCAATGGCGGCTTCATTGGCCATAACATCAGTATCTGGCCTGATTTGGTAGCACATGTTAACGGCAATGGAGGTACCGGTAGTTTGAATAGGGCCGTCAGTATCAGAATAGTAGGCTCTTTCGCCGTCAGTGTCGCTGGCAGTGGCATAATCATCATAAACCCAGCCGCCGGTTTGGCCGACATAATGGCCGACCACTGATGATTTAAGGGTGCTACCATTGCCCATTTGGGCAAACCAGTTATCAGTGCCTTGGGTAGGCGGATCAGCGGTATTATCGTACAAAGGCGAGGAATTGGCCGCATCGCCAGAATCAATGTTAGCGCCCTGAATCATGGCTGCCCAGTTGATTGAGCCGCCGGTATTGTTGGTAAAGTTGAACTTGGACCAAGTCCGGCCATCCTGCCAAATGACCCTTTCCAGGGTATAATTATAGTTAGTCTGGTTAGCCAAAGTGCCGGTGTAAGTAAATTTGGTTCTAATGCCTGAATTGGAATCAACGGTTAAGGTAGTATTGGAACTACCGTAAAGGGTTCTGGCTGCTACGCCGTCGTTCCAGGATAACAAATCAACGTTGTTGGTGGCATCGCCTAAGTCATTGGTTAAAAGTGGGTTGTTTTCCCTGTCATACCAATTATAAATACCGCCGCCAGTATTGTCATTAAGCACGATAAAATATTCACCAGGTGAACCAACGACCGTATACTGGGGCGGGGTGGTGGTACCACTAGGGTCAGTCTGGGTTAAGAGAAAAACTGTGGAAGAAGCTTCTTTTAATGCCCAAATAGTCTTTAAATAAGAAACTCCAAAGGCCGCCGCATTTTCAGGAGTAGCTTGGGCATTATCAACAAAATCATAGGTTGTCCCTTCTACATTTAAGGCTTCTAAGTCATTCCCCCAAGTAGCAGTATGATATTGATCAAACATTTCCACACTATTTCCAGTGGCAACGCCTAATGAAAATTCGTCATCATGGTCATTGCCATCTAAAATTTTCCACAGAACTTCAAAAGGATTTTCATTATTATCTGTATCATACCAGGTTGCATTGCTATGATAAATACCTGGAGGAGTGCAACGAGTATGAAAATCAGTAATCACCTCGGCATCTGCCGGAGTGCCATTAATCATCCAATCATGAATTGCATAATGGGCATTATAAACCTCATTGGTTTCTATAGTGGGATCTGTCAGGAACGTGGGCCAACTCTCTGGAGCAACATCAGTCCATTCTCTATTCTCATTGCAATATTCAGCGTTAGCTGTGGTATGACCTAAATAAGCACCATCCGGATTCATCATAGGGATAATTTTAAAAATGGAACTCCTTCTCATCAGTTTTGCTTCGTCAGTTGTGCCAATTAAAAAATCAATTACCCCTTTAATACCATAGCTTCCCATTGGTTCCATGGGATGCTGCCTAGCGATAAACCAGTAAACTTTTTTATTAGCGGCGGCCACTGGCGAATTAGTATCTTGAATGGTCACTAAATGCATCATCCGGCTTTGGACGGAATTCCCAATGTCAGTCACGGTCACATATTGGGAAGCACTCCAAGTAGTAATATCATTCTCTGAATTGGTGTAAGTATAAGGGATGCCATGAGCAATATAGACGGTGTCCGAGGTAAATTTAGCCCCACCGCCAGGAAAGGTATAAACCCAGTTAACGTCACTGGCTGAACCATAGCTGGCTATGCGATACCAAGTTACTTGGTCATAAGAATAAACCGGTTTGTGATCAACCCAATCAGTATTTTCATTACTACTGGCAGTAGCATTAATCAAGGTGAATTGAAGTGATTGGTTCAAGGCATTATTCATACTAAAATAAAACCAGTTCTGTTTGCGATTATCAGTACAAGGTCCTAAAGGCCCGACCCCATCTAACTCACTATTAAAACTGACCTTGGTGGCATCGCTAGTATAGGGCTTGGTAAAGGTTTCGCCATTCCCCGCTTCAAACGCACTATTAAAAGTTGTCAGTTCGGTACTTATTTTGGGATAGTTAGTATAGGTCGTAAATACAGTTCCGTCTGATTCCGCCATTCTAAAACAATAGAGAGTGTCATGGACAGCGCCGTTGTTCTGAATCAACCAATCCCACTCTCCATCGTTATTAACCGCAATTGAATTGGGGTTGGAAACAGAATCATTTTGCTCCTCATAGCTTTCATAAGCATCAGAGGGGTCAAGTAAAAAGCCGGTGACGGTAGAACCATCCGCTGGCGTACTATCGGATTCACCTCGCCAGATAGTTCCAGAACCGGCTGCCCCTACCGCGGCCCAACCGGTGGCAGAAGCACAAACACCATCTGACCGCTCAACATATTCCAGTCTAAATTGTTTGCCACTGGCTGGCAGGGCTACTCCTGTTACTTGAACTGACATTCTGATTCTAACCAAACCATCATCATCAGGCGGACTGTCCGAGGTAGTAATTGGTGTATTTTGAAGCAAATCAGAACCACCGGCTGGCCAAGGATCACTTGGCTGAACCAAATCATTATCCACATAAAAACGGTAATAGTTTTGATTAAAAGTGGGGCTGACTATCTTTACTTGCGGTAAAATGCCGTAGGAAAAATTAGTGCCTGAACCAGCATTACTTAATTGAAAACAGTAGGTAGTACCGGCAAGAGAGTTGGTCGTCGCCTGAATGGCATATTCAAATTCAGTGTAATAAGCGTTAGTCAAGCTAAAGTTGCTGGTTTGATTGGAAGGATCTTCAACTCCTTTGCCATTAGCCCAAGTCCAGGTACCAGTAGTGGGGGCGGTTAAGAAACCAGAAGTAATATCATCATCATTGGTATATAAAGAATCTACCATCTCAAAATGTTCGGTGGTGGCGGTTACCGGCACCGCGGTAAAACTTTCATCACCGCAGGTCGTTCCAGTTCGGGCCGCATAGTTAATCCGGTATTGATAATTAGTGGCCGTAACTCCAGTATCAGGTATCTCCACCCGCAGGCGGATCGTTGTATTAGCTGATAAATCACTATAAATCGTATCTTCAACCGCTAGCCAGCCGTTGTTAACATTTAAACCGTAATTGTTATCACGCCAGCGAAAATGATAGTGATTTAGCCCATATCCTTGTTCAGTGTCATAGCTAATGAATGCATTGGTCATGGAAAGATACTGGGCTTTAACCCATTGAGCGGAACGAGGAGTATTAGACATGCGAACTTCGTCCATTTTACCGTCAAACGGACCAAAAGGAGTGGTCTCGCCAGTGCCAATCAAGGTAGAAGCGGCTGAAGGTCTTAAATTGTTGATTCCCGTAGTGGTATTAGCTGCTTCAGTGCCGTCATAATACAAAGCTTTATAATCCGAAGCCCCATTATTATAAGTCCCTACATAGTAATGCCATTCCCCAGTGGGTGGAACAGCACCACTTATAGTGTCTCTGGCAGTACCATCATCATCCCGAGTGATAAATCTGTAGTTATTACCAGCTATATCGTTATCATAAATTCCAAGAACAACATTCCAACTATTAGCGGTTTGCATTTGGACAAAGTTTATTTTATCTGCCGCGACGCTATCATGCCAGGCCCAGAGTTCAATGGTAAATACATCTTTATCAGATAAATCTATCGTAGCGCCAACGCCCACACTAATATAATCTGTTGGCGTAAAATCAACTCCATCGCCTATTTTGCCGCCAGTCACCACTGGGTCTCCTGTTTGCGTGCCGGTATTGCCGTTGCCCGTAGAATCAATCGCATTAATTTCTGTCATATGCCAGACCGCGCCAAAATAACTATCGGTATCATATGTCCCAGCTGCATTCTGGGGATCAGTGCTGGCTGAAGAGTTGCCATAATACAGATAGATAAAATCAGTGGTCAAATAAGCCGCGACTTCCGGCACCTCAACCCAGGCAGTCATATCGTCTGTAGTAGAATTGAATTCCTCAAAATGAAATTGTAACTCGGTGCTATCATTACCATCTAAAAAGCGGACATCATAGCCATCATCGCGAACATGGTTCCAGAATCTAGTATCCGAGGAATCCCGGATTACCAAAATCGGCATATTGCTCAAAGCGCCGCTTTGCCCGCTATCCTGGGTAAAAGTAAGCTTTTGGCGGTACATCCAGCTGGAGTTCCACCAAGGACCAGCTGGCACAATCACTGTGACTTCCGGATAAAGACTATAACTAAAATTAGTGATTGAACCGTTATTATTTAAACGAAAACAGTAAAGGCCGTCGGTAGTAGCATTGGTCGTGGCCTGAATAGCATATTCGTGCTCGGTGTAATAAGCATTGGTTAGGTTATGACTCTCTGTTTGATTAGAAGGGTCTTCCACTGCCTCGCCATCAGCCCAAGTGTTAGTGGGAGTTAAGCGGGTGACCGTAACATTATCGCCATTAATATATCCATCAGTAGCTACCGTTTCAAAATGTTCAGTAGTGGCAGTCACTGGTACGTCGGTATAGCTGGCTCCAGCACAACCGGCTCCTTTAGCAGCATATTGCAAGCGGTATTGATAGCCAGTAGCCACACCAGTGCCGGTATTGGCAATCTCTGCTCTTAAACGGTAGGTGGTTTGTTTGAGAAAGGAAGTATAGGAATTATCTTCAGAACCAAGAAAGCCGCCAGCGGTATTTAAAGCGGTGGTATCGTCTCTCCACCAGTAATGGTTTTGGGTTAGGGTGGGAGTTGGAGCAATCACCGTGGCTTCCGGATAAAGACTATAACTAAAATTAGTAATTGAACCGTTATTATTTAAACGAAAACAGTAAAGGCCATCGGTAGTAGCATTGGTCGTGGCCTGAATAGCATATTCGTGCTCGGTGTAATAAGCATTAGTTAAGTTATGACTCTCTGTTTGATTAGAAGGGTCTTCAACAGCTTCTCCATCAGCCCAGGTTCCTGTAGCGGTTAAGCGGCTAACCGTAACATTATCACCATTAATATATCCATCAGTAGCTACCATTTCAAAATGCTCGGTGGCGGCGGTGACTGGCACATCGGTATAGCTGGCTGCTGCACAACCGGCTCCTTTAGCAGCATATTGCAAGCGGTATTGATAGCCAGTGGCTACCCCACTGCCAGTATTGGCAATTTCCACTCTTAAACGGTAGGTAGTTTGTTTGACAAAAGAGGTGTAGGAATTATCTTGAGAACCAAGAAAACCGCCGGCCGTATTTAAAGCAGTGGTATCGTCTCTCCACCAGTAGTGGTTTTGGTCAAGGGTAGGAACTGCCGGCGTATAATCAACCACAATCCACATCTCCGCGCAGTCGATGCCTTCCGTAGCACCCATAGTATCTTCAGCTATACCCATCTCCAGAGACTGGAGGTTTGTATAGGTCCACGGGTTGCCCGCGGGATCGGTCGTCTTTGCGCCACTCGCATAATCGCTGAAGCTAGTGCTACGGCTGATCGCCACGGCGTTGAGCACGACCGTATCGCTAGCACCAAGCTTGCCATAGACATCAAGTTTTTCCGGAGCGGCACTGTTTCCGGTGTCCGCCCGACAGCGGATGACGTAGTTGACACTATTGATTGTGTCGCCGGAGCCAAACGTCGGGTTTTGCAGACCGACCCGAGTAGTGGGATTATCAGCCCCCGTTGCCCTGATGTACGTACTATCGCTGGA
>PEXU01000052.1:9749-22738 GCA_002774635.1 Candidatus Kerfeldbacteria bacterium CG08_land_8_20_14_0_20_40_16
TGACTGTCCAGCCCGAGTTTGAGGAGGTGCTGTCAGGCCGACGTATCTCTTGTTCATCAGCCGCGATTTGCCATTGGCGAAATTCCTGCCATCCTTCTGCTTGTGCCAGCGGGTCGCGTTGACCTAAAGGATCATAATCCGGAAGCGAGGCTGGCCCGAGTAAATGTAAGGCTGGACTGATGTCAGGCGGGTCAAAATTGTAAGAAAGCGTATAAGCTTGACCCGCTAACCAATTAACCTGCCAGCGGATGGCCTTAGTGTTTCCCTGACTTTCAAATGTGCCATTTTCACTTATATTAACCAGCTCAAATGAAGCGGGTACTATTTCTTCAAATGTTCCGGAATAATCTTGGTCAGGCACCACTTCTAAAAACAGTTCATAATTAGCCCAAGGCCAAATTCGGGTAGGCCCTAGACGAGTAATATCAAAAGGAATCTCGTTTTGAACATAAACCATATCCGTAATAGTATGAGTTCCGGCTTCAGTGGTAGCGGTTAATTCCACCGGATATTCCCCTATTTCTCCTACTATGTAATCAGCGGCGTAGTCAGGAAGATTAGTAATGGTGGTTGGCCCGCATTCTGGCGAATAGGTAATAGTGCCGTTTTCAGTGCTTAAAGTGGTGGTTTGGCCGCCGGGGTTAGTAATGGCAAGGTTTAAACCGGCATCACAAATAGTGTGACCGTAAGAATCCAGTACTCCCATGCCAAAATGAACCGTTTCTGAAGGCCGGTAAACTGATTTCATGGTATTCAAAACCAAAACACCCCAACTAAATTCTCGGGTTACCTCTTGCACTCGGCCATTTTGTTCTATTTCAAAAGTAATGGTGTAATGTCCTGGCTTGGTTAAATTTTCTGCTTGAAGGGAATAGTTATCTTTAATAATTTTTCCCTCTGTGGTTCTTTGAACTTGATATTGGGCCTCTTTAGTGGAACCAACCGGATCGGTTATTTTAACGGAATTGACCTGACGAGTTTTAGGATCAACCCCTAAAAAAGAAAAGAAAGACCTTTTTTCCACCACTACGGAAACAACCGGCTCTTCTGTGCGTTTATAATCTTTTTTTGATATTTTTACGGTGTCTTCTGAAATTTCCGGCAAAGGAGGAAGTTTTTCCACCACTAAATCTAAGGCGGCGCCATCAACCAAAGTAATTGATTCTTTTTCTGATAATACTGAATGATACTCCACTCGCAATTGGAGATTATTCAAATCTTCCACTTTAGCAAACTTTTCTATGGGAAATACCCAATAGCCTTCATTAGTGGCGTTACTGATATCGGTATATAGCGAAAAGGAATCTAAAACTTCCCAAGTTTCTCCATCTAAAGAATAAGAGAGAGTAATAACATCTTCATTGTTTTCATAACTGTCCGCGGCTAAAGAAAAAACCGCTTTTACTTCTTTAATTAAAACATCGCTGGGGAAAGATTCCGGCAGAACAAAATGGGAGCAGTCCAGTTTGGTATCGGAGGCATTCAATAAATCAAGCGCAGAATCCTCCTGATCACTCAATATATTGGAGCGGTTGTAAAAAAAGGCAGAGTTTTCCTTAGAGAACTCGGAAATGGTAGAACTGGCTAATAAATCTATTTTTTTTGCTTTGTCAGCATTAAGCCAACCACCACATTGGCTTGCTTCTATGCGAAAAGTGAAAAGAGGATTTTCTTTAGCCGAAGCAAAAACATAATTTCCAAGTAAAACAAAGCTTGTGATAATAATTGCCAAACCGAAAACAGTTAAGTTAAAAACCGATTTCGGTTTTTTTAACCCTTTCTTTTTTTCTTTCTTGCGTTTCAAAGGCATGGCCTTTTTTGTTTTCTTTTTCATTATATTAATTAATAACGCAAAAAAATGAAATTTATTTTTAATTTCTTATTCTTTATTATAACCTAATTTACTAAAAAAAGCAATTATTTTTTCAATGGCTTTCACGACTTCACCTACGGTGAACGTCGGGGTCAATTTTGACTTTATTTCCAAAAAATTTTTTAATAACAAAAAATTTGAGCTTTAACTCAATTTTTGGCTTAAGATAAGGAAGTTAGAAGGTTAGGAAGTCGACGTATAAGTTGTTAAGTTTTAAGTTCTTCAACCAAGGATTTCAGATTGGATTTCAGCCTTTAGGCTGCTAACTCATAACGCCTAAAGGGCGCATTCCTTTTTTGTCATGAACGCCGGCACTCTCGCACCCTAAAGGGTGAATTCCGCTTTTTTCAACAAGCTATCTTCCTAACATCCACCCCCGATTAAATCGGGGGCGAACTTTCTACATCTCCTGCTTTTGCGTCTTCATATGCCACCGGAAAAGTTTAAAAGCCAAGAATAAGCTACAATGTATGAAAAAACAGCCGCACTTTGCTGTTTTTTTAATCCAGTTTAACTTACAACTTTTCTAACTTTGTTTAGCAGATGTTTTTGGGAAAATTCTAAACTCGTCTAATAATTTTACATCCGCTTTGGTCAGCAGAGATTTTCTTCGCATGATTTCTACCAATAAATTCATTTTTTGATCTTCTTTGCGTAATTTGGTTATTAACCCACCTTCTAAATCTGCGAGTTTATCGTCAAGATAGGATTTAGTAACCATCTGCGAATCAACCCGTTCTAATCTTTTTTCCACGCCATCAATCCTTCCGTCGAGCCTTTTTTCCACTCCTTCTAATTGAACTCTAATATCTTCAAACTGGGGATTGATATTATCCTCAATAACTTCCGCTATTTCCTTGCGAATTTGTTTTATGTCTTTCTTTTTCATAATAGATTTTATAAAGTATTCCTATTTTAACACCGCCTAAGTAAATGTCAATTGTTTGGGTTGTCAGCTTTTTAGGTTTTTTGGTTAAGTTGGAAGGATACATTCCGTTGAGCGGAGCCCAGCCTTTAGGCTGTTTATCTGTGCACCCTAAAGGGTGAATTCCGTTAACTGCCAACTTTTCCGTCAAAGGCGCCTGCCCGCCAGTCCCGCAACCGCGGGACGGCAGGCGGGGATCAGCCTTTGGCTGACAATCAACAACTTACAACTCTCAACTTTCAACTAACTCTCCGCCGCTTTCTGCCACCGGAAAAGTTTAAAAGCCAAAAATAAGCTGATGACAATCCAAACAGCTAAACCGATAAAGTCGGTTTTAAGATCGCCCCAAGAAGCGGCTTCGGTGGCCACCCGCCTAACACCGTCCGCTAAATAATTTAAGGGGAGGTATTTCGCCACATTCTGAAGCCACACGGGCATAGATTCCGGCGGAAAAAAAACATTGGCGAGAAACATCTGCGGGAAAGATACCACATTAGCAATCGGCGCGGCCGCATCTTGCGTTTTGGCCACGCCGGCAATGGCAAAGCCCAATGCCAAAAAGAGAATGCTGCCTAGCCCAATCAGCACGGAAAGGATAAAATAACTTCCCACAATTTTGATGTGGAAGATCATAACGGCCACAATAATCAGAACCGCCACTTGCATCAAAGAAACCACCAGCCGTGTCAGCACCTCGGCCAAGGTAAAATCTATCGGTTTTATCGGTGTGGCAAACAACCTTTTCATTACCCCCTTTTCTTTGTATTCCACCACGGCGAAAACAATGCCGAAAATAGCCATTTGCATCACGGAGAAAGCAATAATCCCCGGCACTAAAAAATCAATATAGCGCAGATTGCGGGAATCAACATTTTTACTTTCTAAGATAAAAAGTTTTGAGGTTTGATTTACCTGGTGTTCCAATTCTGAAAACATCTCGCCTAAAATGGACATGGCGGCACCGGTCTGCTGCGGCTTTCCCTCGTTGGTCCAAATTTCAATTTTAGTCGGTGCGATCGCTTTCGGGTCGGTTAGAAAGGTATCTGGCAGGATTAAAACTACATCTCTTTCTCCCTTTTCCATGGCTTTTTTTTCTGTCTCTTCATCGTTTTTGGTTATTTTCAAAACATCCACTTTAGAAATTTGGTTAATAAATTCTTCGGCCATAGGCGAAGATGATTTATTTACCACTCCTACCCGTAATGTTCCTTCACCTTCAAAATTCATCAAGCCAAAAACGATCATAATCAAAAGCGGAAAAAACAACGCCCAGAATAAAGCCTGCTTGTTCCGGAAATACATTTTTAAATTAGCGATGAAAAGTTTCCAAAGAATCATAATGGTTTTTAAATTCTAAATTCTATTTTACCCCCTCGTTCTCCCCCTTTAAAAGGGGGAGATGAAGAGGGGGTTACATTATTCTCTCAACGCCCTCCCGGTTAAGTTTAAAAATACATCTTCTAGTGTTGCTTTAACAACCTGTAGAGAAGTTAAATGCGCTCCTTCTTTTTTATCCAATTCCACTAAGTTATATATCGCTTCTTCGACATTAGTAACCTGAAGTTCAAAATTACTGTTTATTTTCTGTATCTCCAAGACACCAGAAAGCGCCTTAAAATTTTCCATGGGTATATCTTTATCCATGCTAAAAATAATCTTGGCAGTTTTCGCATACTGCTTAATAAGATTTTTCGGTGTGTCTAAAGCAATGATTTTTGCCCGGTCCATAACCGCAATACGGTCGCACAGCAGTTCTGCTTCTTCCATGTAATGGGTGGTAATTACAATTGTTTTGCCTTTGGTCTTAATCTTTCTGATCAAATCCCAAAGATTATGTCGGGCTTGAGGATCAAGTCCGGTGGTGGGTTCATCTAAAAACAGTACTTTTGGGTCATTCACTAAGGCCGACGCAATGGAAAGACGTTGTTTTTGGCCGCCGGAAAGGCCTTTGGCTCGGGCTTTTCTTTTATCAATCAACTGCACTTCTTTTAATAATTCAGCGGGATCCACTTTACGGTGATAAAAATCACCAAATAAAGTTAATAATTCACAAAGATTTAAATAATCAAAATATTCACTTTTCTGGAGTTGAACGCCAATCACCTGTTTTACGGCCATCTCGTTTTTATTAACCAAAATGCCTGCCACGGTTACAGTTCCATCGTCTATTTCCCGCATCCCTTCAATCATTTCCAAGGTAGTGGTTTTGCCAGCGCCATTTGGACCTAAAATGCCAAAAGTCTCACCTTCGTTTATATTAAGAGAGATGTGATCTACTGCGGCAAACTTTTTGCCGGGATTATTTGGATCCGGGTAGTATTTGGTTAGATTTTTAATTTCAATGATAGGCATTTTTAAGATATAAAAAAACAGCTGGTGCTATTATATGTGACAATTTTTATTGTGTAAAGCAGGCGAGAATATATCTTTTGCCTGCTTTCAGATGTTTTTTCTGATTAATTCCATCAGCCGCAAGTAAATTTATTAATTTTTACCACTTTATAATTTTATTTGTTTCTTTAGAGATTCTTTTCTTTATTTGCTCCCAACCGTCTTTTTTTATCATCAAGGGCATTGGCTCTTTCTCCGCGTCCTCAAAATAAACCAAGCTTTTCAAAATATGCAGCTTGTTGAATTTTATTTTTTTGTATTTTTTTTCAAAAAAGCCGATCAGTTCGGATAATGAATATTTTTCCAAAAGAAAATAAATATCAATAAAATCCTTCTTGCTGCCGCGGGAAGAAACAGCGTCAATTTTCATGGCGGCGATGTCGCGCTCATCGGCCAATCTCACGTTTTTGTAATCAACCAAGGGGTAAAGCATTCCGTAACCATAAAACAAAAAACTGACCTTGACGCCGTTTAAAATGCCGTGAATTGTCCCCTCTTCCTCGCTGGTAAGTTTAAAAACCCAGACTTTGGTAAGGGCGTTTTTGATTTCCGCGTTGGAAAATTTCCCGGCCGAGAACCAATCCAGATCAATGGATTGCCGGTGACCCAGCTGAATGGCCAAAGCGGTGCCGCCGGCCAAATAAAATTTTTTGATTAAGAAACTTTCGGCAATCTGTTCCAAAACGCGTTTGGTTTCCGAAGTGATAATTTGACGCATCGTGATTTATCAAGATTAAAAAATTGGCACCAAAAAGAAAGCGATTTGCGATTAAGCTTCCTGCTTTCTAAAACCCACTTTTTAACCGTTTCGAGACCATAATAACCAACTGCCCATTTGAAATCGTCCAGGTCACCGATGTCTAATATCCTTTCAATGATAAACTTTTGATTTATTTGAGGATCAAGATTTTCCGCGTCCCAAAAAAGAGTCTTTTTATTCAACGTTTTCATGATTAAATTATAGCATAAAAACATAATAAAAGATAGCCCAACTTCTATACTGACAATAAATTTCTAAATGCCTTTTCTGATCAATTCCATCAGTCGCAAATAAAAATTAACATTGTGTAATGTAGCCAGCCGCAAAGCCAACGGCTCATTAGTCATAAACAAATGCCTTAGGTAGGACCGGGAATAATTTTGGCACAATTCACAGTTGCATTGCGGGTCAACCGGCTTTATGTCCAAGCGGTATTTGGACTGCTTGATTCTTAATTCCTGATAGAATTTACCACCTAATGGGGTAGATTGAAGCCCTTGCTTCAACCAAGCACGAGCAAAGGCTCGTGCTCCACCCAATTTATTTCCCCAAACATAAAGCGTGCCATGCCGGGCATTTCGCGTCGGGATGACACAATCAAACATATCCACACCCCTTTTTACCGCTTCAATAATTTGTTCCGGCTTGCCTACACCCATCAGATAGCGAGGTTTATTCTCGGGTAGTTCCGGAACAACCCAATCTAACACCTGATACATTTTCTGAACCGGCTCGCCTACTGCTAAACCGCCAACAGCGTATCCATCAAAGCCTATTTTTACTAATTCGCGCACATGCTGAATTCGTAAATCTTTATAGGTGGATCCTTGGGTAATTCCAAACAGAAGATTTTTATTGGAATGCGCTCGCTTGCTTCTGATTGCCCACGTCGTAGTTAACTCCATTGATTTTCGAGCATAGCTTTTAGAGACGGGATACTTTGGGCATTCATCCAAGACCATCATAATATCAGAACCTAAAGTTTCCTGAATCTTGATTGCTTTTTCCGGAGTCAAGAGATGTTTGCTTCCATCCAAATGAGACTGAAATTCAACACCGCTGTTTTTAATCTTCCTGATTTTAGAAAGACTGAATACTTGATAGCCGCCAGAGTCAGTCAGAATCGGACCAGACCAGTTCATAAATTTATGTAAACCGCCCGCTTTTTTTATTACCGGCATTCCAGGCCGAAGCATCAGATGATAAGTATTAGACAGGATAATTTGAGCACCGCATTTCTTCACTTCTTCCGGAGTAACCGTCTTTACCGCACCCGAGGTGGCAATCGGCATGAAAAAGGGAGTCTGGATTTTTCCGTGAGCAGTTTGGAGTATTCCCCGGCGGGCTTTGGATTTTTTGTCAGTTTTTATTACTTTGAATTTTTGCATAGCTTGGGAATTGCTTTAATTAACTCTCCAGGTGTTTTAAATAAATAATCTGGGGATACGGCTTTCAGTTCCCGATACTTGTGATACCCCCAAGCCACCCCAATTATTTTAACGTCCGTCTTTTTTCCTTCTAAAACATCACCCACGGTATCAGTAAGAAAATAGGTTTTTTGAGGAGATGTTTTTTCTCTCTTAATTATTTTTTCTATTTTATCAATTTTTGACAAGCCTTCTTCTGCTCCCTGCACTCCCTGAAAATAATTTAAAAGTTTTTTTCTCTTCAAGTAAGATTTTACGGCTGCGGTGGCACTGGCGCTGATAATGTATAAATGGTAATTTTTTAGACTTTGGAGCAAAAGATTAATACTAGGATACAAACTTACTCTATTGGTCCTTCCTTTTTCTCTGGCTTTTATCATCGACCACAATTTCTTAAAATCTTTTTCCTTAACCCCATATTCTAATAAAGCATCGTGAATGTTCTTATTGTACATGGAGCGTACTTCTTCTTTAGCGGCCGGCTTTAATTGCAACGTTTTAAATAATCTATTAAAAGTGAGGTGGGCCTCATTAAGGGTATCCACAATTACTCCATCAAAATCAAATAAAAAAATAGGTTTGGGGGACATGTCTTTTTTATAATGAATTTATTCTCCTTCTATCTCTCTTAAACGGACACTGGACTCGCTTATTTTCTTGATTACCAGTTGGGCGTTTTCAGCAATAGTTCCTTTAGCAACCAGCCTTAAATTAAATTCCAGGTTTTCTCTGGAAATTGCTTCGCCATGATCAACTACCTTACCCAATTCTATCACCAGCCGGGTAATTTTGTTTAGTTTTTTCTTCTCTGCTTCATCTAAAGCAGTGTCTAAAATGTCTTTGGCGGCTAATAAATCATGCATGGGGTAATTTATAATTTATAATGTATAATTTATAATTATTTTTTTGAGTTTTTGATTATGGTGGTCAGTATTTTTATAATCTCTTCTGATTTTGCTTTTAACATTTCCTTGGAGGAACTTTTAATCTGATTAGTTTTAAAGATAAAAACTCGCCAGTTATCAGTTTCTATAGCTGATTTCCTAGCATTATTCAAATAATTAATAAAGTCTTTCTTTGTAGCAGCGCCCGAACCTTCCGCAATATTACCAGCAATTGAGGTTACGGAACGAATAATTTGATTAATTAGTACTCTGTTTACGGAATTATCTGGTATCTTTTTACACAAATCAAAAATCATTAGTCCAAACGCAAATGACTTTTGCTAAATATCTAAATCTTTATAGTTCTTAAAATTTCTCATTATACATTATAAATTATACATTTTGCATTAATGAGTGGCGCAAGTCATACAGGGATCATAAGCCCGGACCAGCATTTTAATTTTTCTGCGGGAGGCCGGAGAAGAAATATCATTAATATCTGGCAGGAATGCTTCAATGTCTTCCTCTAAATTATTCACAAACTGGGCAGTCGGGGTAATAATGTTCACGTTTTTAAGATAACCCTGCTGGTCAATTTCATAGACATGGAACAGGCTTCCGCGCGGAGCTTCAATTAATCCGATTCCTTTTCCGGATTTTACTCTGTAATCTTTGACTGCGGAAGATCCTTTCATTGCCAAATATTTTTTGATCAGGACTTTTGATTCTTCTAGGCAATGGACCGTTTCAATCATCTGTCCCAGAACGTTATGGAAAGTATTGTAGGATGGAAATTTAATGCCGGTTTTTTTCAGCAAAGCTTTGGCGCCCGGTCTTAGCTTGCTGCGATTTAGATTAAGCCGCGCCAAAGCGCCGACCATATACACTTTTCCTTTTAGTCTGGTCTTTTTAATCAGCTGCCAATCGGAATAATTTTCTTCCACCTCTTTGATGAATTTTTCCTTGGTGATTTTGCGATCAATAGTGGAATTTAGTTGGCCGCCATAAATTGCATATTCGTTCGGATTGCTGGTTGCCACATATTCTGTTTTGCGGGAGAACTTGGGATATTTTAAGGAATGAAATAATTTAGTGAGCTTTTCCCCTATTTTCAGTAATGGATCGATTTGTTCAGAAAGCGCGATCAGTTCCTGTTTTGACGGTTCTTTCATAAACCCGCCTACTGCGGAGTTCATCGGATGAATCGCCCGCCCGCCAATTACTTCAATCAGCTTATTGGCAAAAGCACGGATCTCTAGCGCTTGTTTTGTTTCAATAGGAAAATCTTTTAACAGTTTTAAGCTGTTTGGAAGCTTAAAGTAATCCGGAAGTGTCAGAAAATACAGATGCAGGCTGTGACTCTGGATAAACTGACCCATCATCATTAATTTGCGCAGGACAACTGTTTTTTCGCTCACTTTGATTTTTAAAGCATCTTCAATTGCTTTGATACTCCCTAAATTATGAACTACCGGACAGACTCCGCAGATGCGCGCGGTTATCAATGGCGCCTCCTGGTAGTTACGGCCAACTAAGATTCCTTCAATCAGGCGCGATCCTTCTAAAGTGCGAAAACGCGCCCGGTTGATTTCGCCTCTTTCCAGATCAGTAATCAGGCTGGCGTGCCCCTCAATTTTAGCGATGTGTTTTAGTTTGATTCGTTTGGTCATAATTTTTCAATCGATTCGATTATGCTTTTATCAATTTCCATATATCCAGAACTTATTTTTTTCTTTTCATTTCGATAAGCAACCTCACCTGGAATTCTAATTTCTTTTACTCCCTTTATTCTTTTCGCACCCTTAACATCTTTGATTAGTTTTTTCACATCTCTTTCAAAATCTTTCTTAGAAGAAAAAAGACAAGGATTAATAACTATAAATAGGAATCCTCGTACCCCCTTGGTACTTTTTCCGACTTTAGTACGTACCAAAGGACCAGTGAGTATTTCTAAAGCAAGACCGAGGATATACCCTTTGTATCCTCCAAATGGTAAAACTGCTATCAGTTTATTAGGATCGGTGGTTGGATTTCCATTCTTATCAATTCCCCAGTCCTTTCTTATTTTAGTCCCCAGGGTTTTAGCCATTCTAATATGATAAAAAGCTCGGCTAGAAACGGCCATATCAATTACAAACGGATATTCCTTATTTGGAATACCGATTCCGATCGGATTGGTAGATAGAATTGCTTCCCGCGCGCCGGTTGGTGCCATTAAAGGACCACCTCCGTAATTGAAGCAAAGACCAATCATTTCTTTTCTGGCCGCCACTTCTGCCCAAGTTCCAGGTCTCAAGAAAGCATGAATATTATCACCACCAACCATCGCTATGCCGGTTTTCCTCGCTTTCTTAATGGCTAAATTAATAGCATGATAAGCAACTATTTGTCCGACATCCCGATTGCCTTGAATAAAAGCATAGGCTGGCTTATCTTTAAGAATTTTAAAATGACCCCTTTTCTGCTGTTTGAGTCTTTTATATGCTCTTATAAAACCAAAGACTCCGTGAGAACTTTTTCCCTTCAGCTCTCCCAAAATATATTCAAAAGTAATCGCTTTAGCTTCTTGGGCGGTAAAGCCGATTTTTTTAAGTTTTTTCTTTAAAAGATTTTCGACTTTCTCGATTTGAATTCTCATAGTCTATTTAACCAATCTTCTTGTATGCCATAAATCTGGAAAATGTGATGCAAGGCGCGCTTGCCGATCATTTTCTCCAGTTTTTTATTTAAAGTTTTGATCGCATCATCATAAGCCGGATCTTGAATTAATCCCCGGCAGCCGCGGCAGTAGTAGCGGCTGTTTAAACAGACCGCGTTGCATCCTCCCTGAATTACCGGTCCTAAGCAGGGCTCGCCTTTTTGGAGCAGGCAAGGATTGCCGTTAGTCTGGCATTCGTAGCAGACCGGGCGGTGGGATAAAGCCGGCGTGATTCCTTGAGCTACATCAGTGAAAACTTTCAGGAATTCCTTGTTATCAATCGGGCAGCCGGGAATTACCAAATCCACTTTCACGTAGCGGGAAATAGGGTGAATGTCCGGATTAAACGGCTCCCTTAAATTAGGATACACATATTTAGCCTTTTGTTTTTTATTAACAAAGTTTTTAATTACCGGAACCACTCCTAAAGCGGCACAACTTCCCACCGCCACCATGAAGTCTGATTTCTTGCGCATTTCCTTAAGAACTTTGACATTTTCTTTGGTAAGGCAAGAACCATCCACAAAACAGATGTCATAATGCGATTTTTCTTTCATTTCTTCTAAGAAATGATGTTCCCCTAATTTATAATGGTGCACCAGGGCATTAAAGAATTCGCCGCCTAAATCAAGCATGGCAAAAGAGCATCCTTCACAGCCCGAAAGACTTAAGAAAGCTACGACTGGTTTTTTAGGTTTTGATCTGTTTTTTTTCGTTCTTGATTTTTTCATATCGTTTAACGGAGAAAGGCTCGGGGCCTTGAGCTATGAGCTCAGTGCTCCATGCCCTAAGCTCATAGCCACATTATAATGTTAAATTGGCTAAATCAATTGCCTGCTTGGTATAAAAATCCAAATTTCGAGTTTGGATCGGATCGATTTTTTCGCATACCGCATTCCAATGGAAAGTCACCAAATTTCCCTCTTCTAATTTAGATGGCGCTGATTGACAATTCATAAGATGAGAAATTTCTTTTTGGCAAAAATCTCCTTTCGCTAATTTTCCTTGTTCCAGAACTAAAGGACGATATTGAACTAATAACCGACTAGGCTTAATTTTCATAACTCTACCCCAATTAATACAACAATTATCCATTGTTTCAACGGTGTGCTCAATAGAAAGATGGCCGGTTCTACGAAAGATATTTAAAACGTGAAAAGAATGGTGCGGTTTGGCACCCAAGGGTAGTTTATCATAAAGATAATTTAACGACTTTCTATTTAGTTTTTTGGGTAAGCTCAAGCCGTCATTGAGATAACGGTAAAAATCGTTAGCTGAAATATTTTGTAAGAGACTGTTCCCAATCCAATAAGCCTCCACCACCCTTTGATTAAAAGCGTCCGGTATCCGGTTAGCTTGGGAAATAAAGGTAAGATAGGGTTTAAGCGTTTGAAAATCCACTAGAATTTCTTTTAATCCGGCATCCTGAACATTGGAAGAAATATATTCTTGTAAATTGTTATTTTTATCCGGACCACAGTAGCCTAATTGGTTAGGACTATAGGCGTAGCGGGCGCAGGTGATTAATCCTTCCATAATGATTAGGGGTTAGGTTTTAGGGAATTAGGGGTTAGGTTTTGCCTTCGTTGATTAAATATTAGAGCAAACGTAAATAGGGCAATTCCAATAATTATAATCAAAGATCCGATTGCGTTGTTAAATGACAGCTGATTTTTTCTAAGCAGTTCATCCAGAAAAGTAGTAATCGGAGAAGCGAAAACCAGAACCGAAGTGATTAGAGTGGCCGGCGCTCTTTTTAGGGCATGGTACCAAGTTAAAACAAAGAACAGGAGAATAAATCCCGTAAGCAAAGACCACATCCAGCCAGCTAGGGATACAGAAAGCAGAGTGTCTGCTCTTCCGGTGGCAAGTAGGAATAAAAGCAGGAAAAATACGCCAATCGTCAGCCTGGCCCACGCCACAATGTTAGGATGAATGGTTTTTAGAACCTTTTTGGCAATGATAAATTCTACTGACCAAATGAGCGTAGCGGCAAACACCATCATTTCTCCTGCCCCCCAGCTCCAGGCT
>PEXU01000010.1 GCA_002774635.1 Candidatus Kerfeldbacteria bacterium CG08_land_8_20_14_0_20_40_16
AGATTCTTTTGATTATTACATCTTGGACAGACTATTTTCATACCAGAAATTTATCATTTCTGGTCCGAAATTTCAAACTTTACCCTAACAAACGTGATGTCAAAGCAGCGGATTTAGGATCAGGAGACGGCAGGCTGGTTATAGCGCTGGCAAAAGATGGTTTAGAAGCGCACGGGCTGGAAATTAACCCTTTTTTAGTTTGGTATTCGCGCCGAAAAATAAAAAAAGCCGGGCTCACCAATGCCTTTATTCAGCGCGCCGATTATCTCAAAGAGAATTTAAGCGAATATGACGTTATTGTCTTGTTTGGTGTTTTCTATATGATGGACCGGCTGGAGCAGAAATTAAAACGAGAACTCAAACCGGGCGCCCTGGTAATCAGCAACTATTTTTTCTTTCCTCACTGGAAGCCGATTGCGTGCGAAGATAAGGTTTTTGTTTATCGTCTTAATTCCACCTGATCACTACTTTTATAGTATCCTCGTTTTGATTATTGACACTATTTCTGAAGAGTGGTAGCGTAGTTAAAACGCCGCATTTCTCCAAAACAAATATTAGGGAGGATCATAATATGAAGATTAACAAGAAAGCGGTTAAAAGAAGGCTTCGGGAATTCAAAGAATCTAGGGGGGAGGGAAGCGACACCTCAATCGTGGATGTTGCCTTAAATCCCGATCCTCAAGCGTTGGCCGAACAGCTTTTGGAAAAAGGAAAAATCCAACAGATTTTCCGAGATGCTGTGAAACCCAAATAATCCAATCGTAATCTTCAATTCTTTGCCCTTGAACTACCCTTCACTTTAGTGGAGGGTATTTTTTTTATTATCTTTTTCTGCTACAATGCTTACTAAGATAAAACTATCCCTATGAAAAAACTATTTTTCCTTCTTTTATTAGGCTTACTAGTTTTTCCCCAGTTGACAGTGGGCCAAACAGAGGCAGCTGAAACGGAAACGACTTTTCATGCTCGAGTTTTGGAAATAATGGATAAAAAGACGGTTAGCCGTGATGATGGTTCTGACCTAGTCCAGCAAAAACTTAAATTAGTAGGGCTCAATGGTGATTGGAAAAATAAAGAGTTTATTTTTGATGGAACCCAATACGAGGTAATTTCTTCTCCGCAGTATAAAGTAGGAGACAAAGTAGTTGTTAATTACAGTAAGGATTCAGAAGGAAATGATGTTTTTTACGTTATTGACTATGTCCGGCAAGGAAACCTGTACCTAATTGCCTTAATCTTTGCTATTATTGTAATCCTGGTCGGCAGGTTAAAGGGAGTGCGGGCACTGATTGTACTTTTTTTAACCTTTTTTATAATTCTTAAGTTTATCATTCCTCAAATAATGAATGGGGCCAGTCCCTTATTAATCAGTATTATTGGATCATCAATCATTCTGCTGCTGGCTGTTTACATAACCGAAGGATTAAAACGAACATCAACCATTACCGTGGTATCAATTTTTATCGCCTTGGTGATTACCGGAGTACTGTCGGTATGGTTTACGGCCCTGACCAAATTAACCGGTTTTGCCAGCGAAGAAGCCATTTATCTTACCGGACTAGCCGGAGGTACTTTGAATCTGCGCGGGCTTTTATTAGCCGGCATTGTTATCGGAGCCTTGGGTGTTTTGGACGATGTGGTTATTTCCCAAGTAACTATGGTTCGGGAGTTAAAGCAAGCAAATCCTCAAATGTCAAAAATCCAAGTGTATCGCCAAGCAATGAAAGTGGGAGTTTCTCACATGAGCGCCATGGTTAATACCTTGTTTCTGGCTTATGCCGGAGCATCATTGCCCCTTTTAATTCTATTCAGCGTTAAGGAACCGCCATTTCTAGCTTTCACTCAAGTACTGAATAATGGCTGATCGCTACCGAGATAGTAAGGACCATTACCGGCAGTATTGGTCTGATTTTGGCCATACCCCTGGCGACCTTATTGGCCGTTAGTTTTATCACCATAAAAAAAGAGGAGTCTGGCAGTGCCGTTCCCCGTAAGAGAGATTAAAAAATTTCTAATTTAGGACGATTTAAATTTCAAGATTTTTGAAAATATAAAAGTGACAATAAACCACGCCGTTCCCGTTAGCACAATCGTTGCGCCAGTTGGCCAGTTGAAATAGTATGATAAAAATATTCCCAATATAACAATAATTTCGGATAAAATTACACTGGCAACAACTAATCCTTTAAAAGAAGAAGCGACTAATTTAGCAATGGAGGCTGGTATAATCAGCAAGGCGCTGACTAATACAATTCCTAATATTTTAACTCCCAAAACAATAGAGACAGCTAGCGCTAGATACAAGGTAATTTCTATCGCCGTAACGTTGATTCCGGAGATATAGGCGGTTTCGCGATCAAAAACCACCAGCGTTATTTTCCGGAAAAACAGAATCAAAAAAGTCAAAATCGAAATCGCTAAAATGACTATCAGATAAAGCTCAAATACTCGTATTGCCAGAATATTCCCAAACAGAAAACTGATCAATTCTGGTTGATAGCCCTCTTTAAAACTTATTAACAAAACTCCTAAAGACATACTGGCCGTGAAGAAGATTCCAATAATTGTATCGGAGGAAAGACTGGTCTTTTTTTCCAAGAGGTAAATTATCAAAGCGATAATGATGCTAAAAACAATCGCAATCAGTATCGGATTCAAATCCGCTAAGATCGCAATGGCGATTCCGGCCAGAGAAGCATGCGCTATTCCATCTCCGAAAAACGCCATTCTTCTAAGAATGACAAATATTCCAATAAAAGCCAAAAGAAAGGCCAGAATAATACCCGCCATTAAAGCTCTTTGCATAAACGGTAACTGAAATATTTCAGCCATGCTTGTCTACCTTATGTTGATAAAGGGTGATGTTCTCGTCATATAATTGTTTCAGCATTTGGTCAGTTAGTACTTTTTTAGGCTTTCCGAAACAGAGCATTTGCTTGTTTAAACAGACAACGGAGGTGGCATAATTATAAACAATGTCCATTTCATGAGAAACCAGGATAATGGTTACCCCATGTTCTTCGTTTAAATGTTTAATTAATTCATAAAAACTTCTTTCTCCTTTTAGATCGATTCCTGCTGCCGGCTCGTCCAAAAAAAGAATTTTAGGATTATTTAACAGTGATTTGGCAATTAGCACTCTTTGTAGTTGACCGCCGGATAGCTGACCCAATAGTTGCTGCCCGCTTTTTTCCATTCCCACTTCCTTGAGTTTAGTATTAATATTGCTTTTTTTTCTGCCCTGTTTACTGATTTCAAGATTTAAGAATTCGTCAACTGTTATAGGGAATGATTTATCAAAAGAAAACCGTTGAGGAACGTAGGCGATTTTCTCAAACGATTGAGAAATTTCTTTTCCCAATATTAATACTTCACCCTGATAGGGGATTAAGCCCAACATCGCTTTAAGTAGGGTGGTTTTACCCGATCCATTAGGACCAATAATAGCAGTTATTGATTTTTGAGGTATATTAAAGGAAAGGCGCTCAAGAATTACCTGGTCATCAAACCGAACATTTAAATTTCTTACTGATACGGCGTTCATTATTTTAATGCTTCATAGATCGTATTTACATTGTATTTTATCAAATCGATATAGCTCTGTCGATCTTCCACCCCGCCTAAAGGATCCAGAACAAATATTTCCAATCCTGTGTCATCAGCAAATGGTTTAACAACATTTTCTGATAATTGCGGCTCGGAAAAAAGAGCTTTGACTTTGTATTCGGCAATTAGTGCTTGTAGCGCAGATAGTTCTTGGGGAGTTGGTTCCTTGCCCGGCGAAGGCTGAAAACTGCCAACAATTTTTAGATTAAGCTCTTCGGCAAAGTACGACCAAGCATCATGAGCAGTTACTAAAGCGGTATTGGTCAAATTCCTTATTTTATTTTCCGACTCTTCTTTTAGAATGTCTAATTTTTCCTGATAATCTTCCAGATTTTTTTGGTAACTGGAAGAATTAAGAGGGTCTAATATTTCTAGTCTGTTGGCAATATTTTGTGCTATTATCTTGGCATTGTTTATCGAAAGCCAATAATGGGGATCATATTCTCCATGTTCATCGTGATTTCCTTCCTGCTCTTCACTGTCGTGTCCCTGCTCATCAGAGAATTTTCTTAAAGCGATATTATTGCTTACCATAACAATCTCAATGCCGGTTAGGCTATTTGTTAAATCATTCATCCAGTCGTCTAATCCCTGACCGATAGCAAAAACCACTTTGGTATTTTGCAGCTCTTTGACTTTCTCGGGAGTGATTTCAAAAGTATGAGGGCTTGCTCCGGGCGGCAGAATATTGACTACCTCAATTTTATCACCGGCAATATTGCGAGCGATATCATAAAGGGGAAAAATAGTTGCCCCAATTTTAATTTGGTCTGATGTAGTGTTTTCCTCCTTGCCATAAATAACAATCAGACCAATAATGCTAATGCTAATTAGCACCAGAACTGTTAAAAAAGCCGTTGATTTTTTCATCTTTTTTCCTTCCTACTAGAACATTTATTACAAATGCCCGTCATACTTAACTGATGATTAATGGAGCTGAAATTTTTGAGTCTTATTATTTCGTTATGACAAGGAAAACATTCAATTAAGCGGCATTTGCTACAGATGATATGATGGTGGATTTTGTCAGCGATATAGAAATAACTTTGGTTATTCATTTTTTCTTCAAAGATAATACCCAGTTCTTTAAACAGTTCTAGATTGCGATATGCCGAAACCAAGTCAATTCTCTCGCGATTCAACTGTTGATGAATTTCTCTGACGGAACGGGGTTTTTTCTGTTTTGCTAAATATTCCAAGATTACTAAACGAGGTTTAGTCAATTTGTAGGAAGTTCTTCTAAATTTATCCACAGGATCCATAGGTCAATCTAAGAATATCACATCTGTTTTCTAAATGCAAATAGTTTGCAATTAAATGGTAAAAAAAATCTAATCTGTTATAATATTGGCAGCAAATGAAATTAGCTTATTTTTAATCAAAATCAAAGATGCATCTTCCTGACGGATTTTTAGGCTCGGGGACATCTTCTTCCCTGATTGCCGTTGCCGCCGCAGTGGGAGTAGCGGCCTTAAGCAAAATCAGAAAAAGTTTTTTTGCCAAGCAAAAAAAGCCGGTTTTAGCCACGCCGGAAGGAATCACAATTGGCGGAGGAGAAACTGCCCAGCTTACTAAATACGGTCGGGAAAAAATTTTTAAAATGGCCACAGTAGGTGCGTTTGTCTTTTCTGCCCAAATGATTAATTTTCCGGTGGCGAACGGCACTTCCGGCCATTTACTGGGCGGAGTGCTGGCCGGCATATTACTGGGACCACTGGAAGCAATGCTGGTATTGTCTAGCGTCTTAGTCGTCCAATCGCTTTTTTTTGCTGACGGCGGGCTGGTTGCTTTAGGGGCTAATATCTTTAATATGGGAGTGATTGGCGCAATCGGAGGATATTATTTGTATCGGATAATAAAAAAGTATTTTAAACAGGTATTCTTGGCCGCTTTTTTTGCGGCGTGGATTAGTGTGGTTTTAGCGTCAGCTGCTGCCTCAGTGGAATTAGCGATTTCTGGTACGATTCCGTTGAACACAGTATTGCCGGCCATGACCAAAGTGCACCTTCTGATCGGGATCGGGGAAGGGATAATAACCGTACTGGTGCTGGGGGGATTAAAATACAAGGAAAAAAGAGATGAATAGAAGATATACTTTTCTTTCTTTAATCTCATTAATTATCGCTGGAGTTTTTTCTTTATTTGCCTCTTCTTTTCCTGATGGTTTAGAGAAAGTTGCCGGAGAAAAGGGCTTTATTATTAAAGCGCTGGAATATCCGCTGGATGCGGTGATGCCGAATTACTCCTTTTCCGGAGTGAATAATGAATATCTGGCGACCGCCTTGGCCGGTATTACCGGAACAACAATCATTTTTTTATTAGTTTTTTTTGTCACTAGAGGTCTGTTGATCAAAAAATAGGTGGCCGCTAAACTTGCTACCTATTCAATTAATTGATTGAACGGATTTAACTATTAATTTTTCCGTTTCTTTTTTCAGAAATAATCCGATTGATTAGTTCTTTTAGCCAATAGGAATATTGATCCGGGTTTTTTTGAATGTCTTTCTTCAATTTTTCAAGAGTGATCCATTTCCAATCCGCTACCTCTTTAGAGTCAGGGTTTACGGGACCATCGAATTTTCCAAAGAAGACATGATCAAATTCATTTTCAATTAAACCATTTTCGAATTCAACACGGTAAGTAAAACGGAAAGCTTCCCGTAAAGGGCAAATGAAACCCATTTCTTCTTTTAATCTTCTTAGCGCCGCTTCTTCCAATTGCTCATTTTCTCGCTGGTGACTGCAGCAGGTATTGCTCCAAAGATTGGCCGAATGATAGTTACGGGCCGCTCGTTTTTGAAGGAGCAGTTCTCCTTGAGAATTAAATATAAAGAGGGAAAAAGCGCGGTGCAGTTTTCCTTCTTGATGAGTTTTTATTTTCTCGGCCACTCCTACTTGATTGTCCTGCTCATCAACTAAAACTATCTTTTCGGTCATTTTGATAAAACTAAAAGTTAATTAAATCTGATAATAAAATTCCCACCCCATAAGTAACGACAATTACCGTTATCGCAATAGTCAGATGTTCCGTGATCACTTTCCAAGGAGTGACTTTCTGCAGGCGAGCGAGCTGAAAGCTAAGAATGCCTAACATAGTTAAGCCCCAAATCACGCTGATAATAACGGCTGTAGTAAGGGTGAAAAGCAGAATGGGCACTGCAAAGGTCAGGGCAAATAAAAATTTGGTAATAAAGGTGGCAAAAGTTGATTCCCAAATTTCCTTATGAGTGTGCTGATTTTCCGATTCCTCTGAAATATGAATTCCTAAGGCATCAGATAAGGCATCGGCCACAGCAATGGTCAAAATTCCGCCCAATACCGCAATTCGGGAATGGGTACTAGAATTTAAACCTACCATTAATCCCAAAGTGGTAATAATGCCAGAGGTTAAACCAAAACTTAGACCGGTTCGAAGTGATTCTTTCATTTACAAAAAATTAATGTCTTTAGCTAAGGCGACCATTTGTTTTCTATTTTAGCAGAAAACAAAGCTTAATCCAAGCAAGTTTTAAGCTCTTTATCCTAAGACCTATTTACCGCTTATCCCTTTTTTGATAAGCTGATAGTAAGAAATATCGGTTCTTTTGAGTTTTTAAGGAGGTGGGCACAGTGGGTATCTGTTTAATTACGTCGGAAGGAGTGCAGGATGCTTTCTCTGGGCGCCGGTTGAATCCGGAAGATGAAGCAGTAATTCTTAGCAATATGCCCCAAAAACCGGAACAAAAAGAGGAAGCAAAAGAAAAGAGCGATCGCGAATCCTGACCCGACCTTAGAGTGGACAAATTCTTGTTCACTCTATTTTTTTAGCTATTTTTCAAATGTCACAAGATTATCAATAAGATTTTAGGTAATAATAAGCATCCCTATACAAGGCCACATACATCTTGGACTCTTTTAGATCCAAGAAGCTATGCAGATAATTAGATTAAGCTATCAAGTAAGA
>PEXU01000015.1 GCA_002774635.1 Candidatus Kerfeldbacteria bacterium CG08_land_8_20_14_0_20_40_16
TGTCTAGCTTATCAAAATTTTAATACTTTTTCAAGATTTCACTTTTTCGGACACTTTCATGATATGTAGCATGAAAGTGCCTTCATTTAACTTTCTTTAACTGTATCGCTTTTTGATAACCGCCGCGGCCAAAATGAAGCCAGCGCGCTACCCGGGCAATTGTCGGAAAACCGCAATGCAAACGCTTAGCAATCTCTTTGTAAGTAGAGCCGCCATATAGCATTTCGGCAATTAACAATCGTCTGATTAACGTGATTCGCTCCTGGCGATTAAGAACATCCTTGAGAAAATTCTTAATAGCCTGTTTACTCTTTAATTGACATAGTATTTCACAAAACATATCTACTAGCTGCTCTTGATGAGCATATGAAATTTTCTTTTCATTATAACGAGACATAATTTTTGGATTAATTTTAACGCTTTCATGATATGTAGCATGAAAGTGCTTTAGTTAAACAAAACGAGTCGTCATAGGACGCCCGTTTTTGTTATTTTGGATTCGTGTTTTTATTCTATCACCTTTCTAGGCAGTGTCAATATTCATCATTAGTATAATACATCCTATCTCAAAAAATAAACCACCACTATAACAAGTGCCAGCGCGATTCGATACCACACAAAGGGAAAATAATTTTTGGTTTGGATGTATCGCAATAAATATTTGATACTCAAAAATCCCAAAAAAGCGGCTACCAGAGCACCAATAACAACGCTGGCACTGATTCCTTCGTGCAGTAATTCAGGAACTTTGATCAGTCCGGCGCCAAAAATAATCGGTGTAGAAAGCAAAAAGGAAAAACGGGCCGCCGCTTCCCGGTTGATATTTCTGAATAATGCCATTGAGATAGTGGCGCCTGATCGGGAAATGCCAGGAACAATGGCAATGGCTTGGGAAATGCCGATCAGAATACTGTCCCAAAGCCCAATTTCTGCCAGACTTCTCTTTTTCCTGCCCACTTTATCAGACCAGCCCAAAACCAATCCCATTATTACCAAAGTGGCAGCAATTAGCAGTGGAGCCCGAAAAGAGGTTTCCGCCCAATCATCCAGCAAATAGCCAAATATCGCTCCGGGCACGGAAGCGACAACAATCAATCCCAACATCTTACGATCTTGCTTTACTGAACCGTTTTGACTTTTAATAAACAGCGCTTTAACCATTCTTATCCAGTCTTTCCAAAAATATGCCAGTACGGCAACTAAAGTCCCCCAGTGCAAAGCGACATCAAAGCCAAGTCCTGGATCTTTAAAATTAAAAAACCAAGGCAGGATAACTAAATGCCCTGAGCTGGAAATCGGCAGGAACTCGCCTAGTCCTTGAGCAAGGCCTAGTATGACAGATTGAATTATGTTCATTAATTAATTTTAGTTAAATCTTTATATTATTAATTACACCTTAAAAGCACCAATAACCAAGAAACAAGATACAAACAATATCCAATAACCAATATTCAAATTCCAAACAACACGGGATAACGAGGTTTGATTATTGGTGATTGAATATTGATATTTATTTGGTCATTGTTTCTTGTTATCTTGGTCATTAATAAAATATTGTATCTTGTATCCTCGTATATTATCAATAGAATTCACTTACCAATCGCATCAAATATTGAATAGTTTCCTTGCATTCTCCGTGGTAACCTTTGCCACTTCTTTAAAGGAGATTCCTTTCAGTTCCGCGATTTTCAAAGCAATGTATTTCACATATGCCGGCTCATTCCTTTTGCCTCGATAAGGTTCCGGCGCCAGATAAGGGGCATCCGTCTCAACTAATATTTTATCCAGCGGCAATTCTTTGGCCACTAATTGAGTTTCTTTGGCATTTTTAAAAGTAACAATTCCGGTAAAGGAAATCAAAAATCCTATCTCAATAAATTGTTTGGCTGTTTCCAGATTGCCGCTATAACAATGAATAACTCCCTTTGCCTCGGGAAATTGCTTAAGAATAGCCATAATATCTTGATACACTTCGTTAGGATCAGCTTCTGTCCCTCGGCTGTGGATGGTTAGCGGTTTCCCCAACTCTACAGCCAATGCGATCTGTTGTTTAAAAATATCTTCCTGCTTCTTTTTAACTAAATCAAAATCTTCGTCTTTGGGAATATGGAAATAATCTAAGCCTGTTTCTCCGATTGCCACTGTTTTGGAATTTAATGCTAATTCGCGATATTCTTGCGGATTAAATTCTTCTTTTCGTGACTGGAAAGCAACTTCCGATTCATCTACTTTAATTTCATGCAAATGAATGGGATGCAATCCCACTGCGGCATATATTCCTTCTTTAAAATCAACAGCAATATTGACCGCCCTTTTACTGGTGGTGGTTTGACTGCCTACGTTGATCAGCCAAATCTTTTCCCGTAACGATCGATCAATCACATCCGGTCCATCCTCTTTAAAGGCATTAAAATTAACGTGAGTGTGAGTATCAATCAGCATAAATGGATAATGTAAAATGGATAAATTTATAATGTATAATTGAAAAATTATAAATTCTAAATCCCAAATTCTAAATATACAAATAACAAATCCAAAATTATTAAACTTTAAATTTAGAGTGTTCCAACCAGAATCCAGTCTAGGTAAGTCATGAGTTAATTCTTAAAAACTACAAAAAACTTGGGAAAAATTCTTATTTAGCAAATAAAGCTCCTCTGTTCCTCCACAGAATCTCTGGACAAATTGGCAAAAATCCTGGGCTGCTTCTTTTAGATCAATGTCTTTGACCGGCGGCAATGCTTCAAGATATATTACCGCTTCGGTAGTCTCGGCGGTCAGCTTCGTCTTTTCCGCCTCGCGCCAGTTGAAGCGGCGGCAAAGCACATCATTATCTTCATCGACATATACCACTTCTCCTTTATTAGGATGCTCCTCAACTTCGGCATGCAAAGCCCGGAAATTTTCATTCCCCGAAGCCAGAATTAATTCAATATTCCCCTTCACTTTTTTCAAATCTTCGCCGCCAATCGGCAGAACGTACTTTAAGGAAATCAGATTGTAAATATCCACTAATTTGTTGATCGAAGGAATTTCCTTTCCTTTGACCACCCGCTTGGTCAGCGCTTCCACCGAGCTGCGATAATGAGAACCGGCTCCAAAATCGGTATAGGCTTTGCGCCAGCAGGCAATATTAGGATGCTCGGATACTTTCAGTTCCTGAAAATATCGGCGGCAATATGCTTCTTCCTGCCTTAATAAATTGGCAATCTCTTTTTCCGGCGTGAAATTATCAATCTTCTTAAGCACAATCATTACAATGTTGAGCTCCGGGAACAGCTTGAAAACTTCTTGAGAGACGGAAAATTTCATTTTTACATTCTAGGAAAAAGGATTTTACCTTTTTTAATTTTTGTTCCCGGCGGTAAACCGCCCCATTTCATTGTTTCAGCATTGAGGATTTTTTGACCTTCTTTTGGTATACCGAGCTGTTTGAAAATCTCATCGGATGTATTTGGCATAAAAGGACGAATCATCCAACCCATATGCCTTATAACCTCTAACAGAGTATACATTAGTTTTTCCCAGCTGGCTTTATCCGTTTTCCATGTTTCCCATGGCTTTGAGTTATCTATAACTTGATTACATGGTTTTATTACACGTTGCATGATTATATCTATGGCAGCACTAAAATCAAACCTATTAATTAGTTTATCTAACATATACCATACACCTCCAGCTGTAGTTCCAGATAAGCCACCTACTATTCCATTTTTAACAGATATAGTCATCATTCCCGTCTTATCTACAAAAAAGGTACTATCATCTCTTTCAGGAACTTTAGATTCATTATATTTAACAACTAAATTAAGTACCCTACTAACTAGATTACCTAGGCCGTTAGCCAGATCTGCGTTAAACTGTTCATCAAATTTTTCTGCTTTAATGTCCCCATCCTGTCCAAACGGAAATTGAGCTAGCAATAAATAGCGCGTCGCATCCGCTCCGTATTTTTTTACCAGCTCTTCTGGGTCAATCACGTTCCCTAAAGATTTGCTCATTTTTTGGCCGTTGATGGTAAAAAAACCATGAACAAAAATTTCCTTAGGTGGTTTTTCGCCGGCCGCCAGTAGAAGAGCGGGCCAGTAAACGCAATGGAACTTTAGAATATCCTTAGCCATCAAATGCAAAGGGCCGGTTTCCACCCACCATTTTTCAAATTCTTTTTGGTTATCGCCGTAGCCAATGGCCGATATATAGTTTTGAAGCGCCTCCACCCAAACATAAGTCACTTGGGATTGATCAAAAGGCAGAGGAATGCCCCATTTCACCCTTTCGCGCGATACCGAAAAATCTTCCAGCCCCTGCTTGAACAACCCTAAAGTTTCCTTTTTCTTATCTTCCGGTCGGATTTTTATTTCATCCTTTTCAATCAGTTCTCTAACTTGAGGAAGGTATTTTTCCAGCTTAAAAAAGTAGTTTTTTTCCTTAATTTTTTCCGGCGCTTTAAGATGATTGGGGCATTTCCCATCAATTAGCTCTTTTTCCGTTAAGAAATTCTCACAACCAGTACAATAAAGCCCTTCATAAGTTCCTTCGTAAATATCCCCCTCCCCGTTCTTCCAGAGCTTTTGCATGAATTTGGCCACCGCTTCTTTATGCCTTTGGTCCGTTGTTCTAATAAAGTAGCTGTAATCAATGTTTAGGTTCTTAAAAGCCTGCTTAAACTTTTTACTATTTTCGTCACACAACTGCTGGGGTGTTTTCTTTAGTTCTTCGGCAGACTGAGCCACTTTGGCGCCGTGCTCATCCGTACCAGTTAAAAAAAACACCTCATCTCCTTCTAAACGATGCCAGCGAGCCAGCACATCGGCTGCGATGGTCGTATAGGCATGCCCAATATGAGGTTTATCGTTCACATAATAGATTGGTGTTGTAATATAGAACCTTTTTTTTGCCATAGCTAACTTTAAGCCTCTAACTTCTCTTCTTTTTCTCTTCTCTCTTCAAAAAAATCGCTTAAAAATATTTTGATTATCGTCGCGGTAGGAACGGCTAAAATCACCCCGGCGATTCCGGCTATTTTGGCTCCAATCAACATTACAATAATGACCACAATCGGATTAAGTCCTACGCTCTTCTGCATTACTTTGGGAACAAGAATATGATTTTCCAGTTGCTGGATTACGATATAGAGAATAATCACTAATAATGTTTTAATTGGTGAATCGGCAAAGGTGAGAAAGATGGCCGGGATCGCACCGATAATCGGTCCAATATAAGGAATAATTTCCGTTATTCCGGCAATCAAAGCCAGAACAAGGGCGTACTTGACCCCTAAAATAGTTAAACCTACAAAAGTAAGAACAAAGATTATTAAAGACAAGACTAGCTGTCCTCTTAACCATTGTCCCAATTTGATTTGGATCTGATTGGCTTTCTGAATCAAATAAGGCTGATATTTGCTGGGTGCAACGGAACGGAAAAATTCTTTTATCCCCGCTTCCCCCACGGTCATATAAAATACAATCACCATTACGGCAAAAAGAGTTACAATTCCACCCAAAAATCGAGAAGAGGCGGTAAAGATTCCACTCCCCAACTGAGTAAGATAGTTATTTAAGGTATTCAGTGAATTTTGAACCGACCCTTCTACCCCGTACTGGTTAGAGAAACTCTGAAAATTAGAATAGAGCTGAACCAATTTATCATAGTATTCCGGAAAAGAGCTGGTAATCTGTTTGATCTGTTCCACAATCGGAGGAACAATCAGCGCAATCATTAACGCAATTACCCCGATGGTAACCAAATAAATAACCAAAATCCCCACTGCTCTGGGAATCTTCCTTTTTTGCAACGAATCAATCCAAGGATCAAGAGCAGAGGCGATAACAATCGAGATGAAGATTATGGCTATGATATCTTTAATAAGATAAAGGAATCCTAAGATCAAAAAAATGGCAATTATCTTAATAATTGATCCGGTGGATATTGTTACGTTCATCTTTTGTTTAAGCGGTTCCATAAAATCCTTTGAGTAACAATAATTATCGTACTTTTATAGTATACCACAAAATATCCGGTCTAACTATATCTTTAGTAGCCTTAAGAATTTCTGCTTGGTGGTAAAGGGCCCCACTAATGCCAGGTTAATTTTGGCAGTTTGAAAAATGTTTTTTGCTACCCGCTGAATATCACTTGCTTTCACTTTTTGAATTTTCCTGAATCTCTGTTCCAAGGTCAAAGTCTTTTTGGTAAGCAACTGCTGGACGCCATACCAACCGGCAATTTGTTCTGAGTCCTCCATTTCTAAAGTCAATCTTCCCTTTAAATACTCCTTCGCTTTTTCCAATTCTTCCGGCGATACTTCAGTTTGTCTGATTTTTTTAATTTCTTCCAGTATTTTTACGATGGCCTGATGGATTCTTCGGCGATCAAGACCAGATTGGATAACAAAATTTCCAATGTCTTCATAAATATTAGCGGACGAACGGATAAAATAGCAAAGCCCTAACTTTTCCCTAATATTGATAAAAAGGCGAGAGCTCATATTACCGCCCAAAATAGTACTCAATAAGAAAAGCGCTTCCAGGTCTTTATGAAAATAAGAATAAGCGGGAAAACCCAAGCAAAGCTGAACCTGTTCCGTTTTTTTGTACTCCATTTTTGCTTTGGGAATATTTTGGACTACTTTTACTTTTTGAAAGGAAGAAACTCTACCTTTAGTTCGTTCAAAATTAAAATATTTTTCAATCAAACTGAATCCTTCTGGGAGATTGATTTTTCCGGCAATTACTACCAGTATGTTCCGGGGGTGGTAGTATTTGTTTTTGTAACGCAGCATCTGGACTCGGGTAACTTTTCTGATTACCGACTTGGGGCCGCTGATCAACTGGCCTAAATAGTTCTTTTCTCCGTAAAGCAATTCTTCAAACAATGACTCCACATACATCTGGGGATTATCTTTATACATGTTGATTTCTTCTTCAATTACCCCTCTTTCCCGGTTTAGCTCCACTGGATTAAATAAAGAGTTTTTGAGGATGTCGGACAAAATATCAAAAGCAAGCTTCTTTTTTTCGTGATTCACTTTTACATAATATCCTGTCTGGTCTTTTCCGGTAAAAGCGTTGTATTCCGCTCCCACGCCGTCCAGTTCTTTAGAAATGTGCAGTGTGGTCGGGCGGTTGGTTGTTCCTTTATACATCATATGCTCAATAAAATGGGAAACGCCGTTCAAACTTTGCTTTTCGTAGCGCGAACCCACTTTGACCAAAACCAAAAGAGTGACTGTTTTAGTCTCTTTTAAAGGCGCAACAATGGCCTTCAGACCATTGGGGAATATTTTTTTGTGATAAGGAAGCATGACTGAAGCAATTCTCAACTATCAATTTCCAATTTACAATTGCTTTTGTAAATTGAATCATTGAAAATTAAAATTATATATTATTATAAACCTAATCTCTCTCTAATAAAATCCACCAAATCAATTATTTTAATCCGTTCCTGCTTCATAGTATCTCTATCCCGAACCGTTACCGCTTTATCTTCTAGAGAATCAAAATCTACGGTAACGCAATAAGGCGTGCCGATTTCATCCTGCCGGCGGTAGCGTTTTCCAATGGAAGCGACTTCATCGTAAGCGGCCATGAAACGGGTTTGCATTTTCTTATAAACATCCTTAGCTACTTTAATTAGATTTTCCTTGCGGGACAAAGGCAGCACCGCTACTTTATAAGGAGCCAAGTCTTTATGAAGGTGTAAAACCACTTCTTCTTCTTTGATACTTTTAGTAGTCGTTGTCCGACCTCCCTTTATTTCTTCGTAGGCATCCAGCAAAAAGGTTAAAGCGGCCCGGTCTACTCCAAAAGAAGGCTCAATCACATAAGGGATATATTCTTCTTGGGGAACATCATCTTTATATTTAATTCCGTGTGCTTTTAAATCAAAATCTTGGCGATTGGAAATACCCACCAGCTCGGCCCAGCCTTTCTCTCCGCCAGAGGCGGATCCGCCTTGGGCAGAAAATGGATATTTATATTCAATATCCACCGTGGCTTTAGCATAATGAGCCAGTTCTTTTTCCGCTTGAGAGCGTTTTTTGATATTTTCCTTCTTTATTCCCAAATCCAAAAACCACTGGTATGATTGCTCCACCCAGTAATCAAACCATTTTTCGTCTTCTTTAGGATTGACAAAGTATTCCAGTTCCATCTGTTCAAATTCCCGCGAGCGGAAAATAAAGTTGCCGGGCGTAATTTCATTGCGGAACGCTTTGCCTATTTGAGCGATTCCAAACGGCAATTTCAGTCGCATAGAATTCACAGTGTTCTCAAAATTCACAAAAATTCCTTGGGCGGTTTCGGGACGGAGGTAAGCAACTGAAGCGGAATCCTTTACTGGACCCACATAGGTATCAAACATTAAATTAAATTCTTTTTCTTCTTCATAATCCCTGCTATCACACTTAGGACATCCTCCTCCCATGCCATCTACTGCTGAAATATCTTCTCCTCTAAAACGATGATGGCACTTCTTACATTCTAATAACTTATCCGCGAAACCTTTTACATGACCACTTTTCTCCCAAACCTTAGGATTCATGATAATTACCGAATCCAAACCCACCACATCTCCCCTTTCCTGCACAAACTTTTTCCACCAGGATTTTTTGATATTGTTCTTTAATTCCACGCCTAAAGGACCGAAATCCCAAAACCCCTGCAAGCCGCCGTAAATTTCGGAAGAAGGAAAAATAAAACCCCGTCTTTTTGATAATGATACTATCTTTTCCATTAAATCACTCATACTTTCGAAAATCTTTATGGTTTAAAACAAAGACGAGGCTCGCCTTAAAGAGGCGGCTCTTCGTTTACAAAGGGAAACAATTTTTTCCATTTTATTATTGGTTTGACCAGTCATAAGGAACGTTTAACGTTCTAAATTTCTTTTATTATAACTTTTACCCCCTTTTTTAGCAAACGATCTCAATAAAACAAGTGGCTATTCTTGACAAAACAAGGAGCTAAAGTCTAAAATCTGAAATGAGGTCCTAATAGAGTCAGTTTTCTCAAATTCTTAAGTCAAATTCCATAAGAGGGAGGGAGTCTGTTTTTAGACTGGAGTGTCTAATAACTAAAGGATTTGCAGAGCTTACCCTATGTCAGGATCTCTTACATTCAATGCATTTGATGATTCTCTAATGGTGTCTTTGAAGAGCTCTATTTATTATTACATCCCTAAAAGAGGAGGAGGCAATGGGACTTTGTTTCCCACTTCCTGACCTATCTTTTGAGGGGATGAAGCGCCGAGCGCAACCTTGGTTGCGTTACTCACTACAAATTGATTTTCCCCTCATTATGGATCTAGCTTAGTCCTGGAACAAATATGTTGGTATCCCGTATTAATTCCAGGACTTTAATGGAAATTGCGCTGATGGACAAAAGAGGTTTCCTCTTTCGCTCATCAGAAAGGATACCTCCGGGCTGGCTCAGATACTCTCCGCCCGGTTTTTTTTATTAAAAAACACTCCCCAATACCTCAGAGAGTGGGTCTACGTTTATTCCAAAAAGAGCGGGCTAATGATGAGCTTTTTTGCCCTGTACCGGATCAAGCATAATGATTAGTAAGAATACTACGGTTCCGCTAATCCACCAGCCGCTGTATAGAACGGTAGGAATTAGGAACAGCAACGCACATACAAAAAGGATAACTCTTATCACAGTATCTCCTCTCAGTAAAAACTCTAAAATGCAAAATAATTTCTTTTTTAAAAAAAGTGCCTTCTTAGCAAAAATTTTAGAATTGCCAAGACAGTAAGTCAATTTATCACATAGTTTCAAATCGTCAAGAATTTAAAGCTCCTCCGCTTTTTCTATTCTGATTGTTCCCCCTTTTTCCAGAACTCCGTATTCTCGCTGTAAATAGAGTATTACATGCAAAACTCATCATCACAACCGTAAGTAAAACACCTATCAGCTGTATTGATACAAGCTTCTCTTAATATTTGATTATCTATACGATCGCAAACTTCTATTTGCATATTATTTATTAAGACGCAATCAAAACAGAACGCTTGACCTATACATGCCGTTGAATCCGTCGGTTCTCCGCATTCCTCAAAGTTATCGGAAGCGCATAACGATGGTATATTATTTTCAGCTATAATGAGTCGTGAACATTGAACGGAAGAACATAAATCTAAATTATTTGTTTTTATTGCAATATTTTCTATACAGTTATTTTTCATTGAGGATAGTTCTTGACAAATAGAATCGTTTTCCTGTCCTGTCGCGATTAGACTTATACACATTTCTTTATTCGCAGGATCTTCGACGTCATCACACTCAGATAGATCCCCCTTATTCTCAACTATGCCGACCATCTCTTTGTTTGCTTGTTCTTGTTCGCACAAAGTTATCATATACTCATCACCTAAAATTTTGCATAGTTCGGGATTTTTTGTTTCTGACGCGGCGGCCGCTACCCTTGTTATAATATCCCCTAAGCAATACCACATTTCATCTTCCCCAAATTCCATGCAACCGTTGATTTCATTCTGAATTTCATTTTCGTCTACCGAACCAGCTACAGTTTCTTCCGATACTCCTAGTCGTGTGAAACACATATTTTTCTCTGAAGCACTGGGTATTTGTTCACACAACGAAGAGTTTTGGCTAGCAAAAGCAACTTCTGTATAACAATTGTCTCTCTCAATTCCTTCGGGTATATTATTACAAATTGAAATATTCTCCTGCGCTACCGCTACGGCTTGATAACATTTATTTTTTTCTAATTTAATATTTTTACAAAGATCTACATTATTTTGGGCTTTAGCAATGCTGGTATAACAATTGTCTTTTAAATCTGAATCGCTCAACTGACCACACATTTCCGCGTTAACGCTAACAGCCGCCACTCCCTTGTAGCATAATTGCTGCCACTTTTCTCCTTTTATATTTTCACACAGATTAGCGTCTTGCTTAGCTAGAGCCACGCCAAAAAAGCAGGCCCTGTTAGGCTCTATGTCCTCGCAAAGTTCCTCATTCTTAGTTAACTTGGCAATGCCGGTATAACAATCATTTTTTTCAAATCCTTCTGGAATATCGTTACAAATGTTCAAATTTTCTTTGGCAATCGCTATATTGACGTAACATTGCGCTTTTATTCCTTCGTCAGTCACGCTATCGCAAACGATTAGGTCCTTACTGGATTGAGCAATATTAAAATAACACATATTCTTAATAAACGATTCCGATAAATCTTCACATAGCGAATCATCCTGCAAAACATTGGCTACATTGGCGTAACATCTTTCTTTTTGCCATTCTATTGAAATAGAATCACAACTTGATTGAGATTTTTCAGATATGGCGAGATTAATAATTTCGGCAATATTATCATTTGTTTTTTCTTTAGATGAATCTTGGGTATTTAAATTTTTCTGTTCTCCATCGGAATTTTTATCAGAAAAATTAGAAGGATTGCCGTATATTTTCCAAACCGCTGCTCCTCCAATAATCAAAACTATTACAATCAATAAATAGGGCAAATACTTAAAAAAACGATTATTAGAACGCCCTTTGTTCATTCCTGTATCTGACTGATAATTTTGCGGATTATTTAAAGAATCCATAAAGCTGCTGCTGTTAATTAATTAGCGATTTTTAGTGGAATTAAAGTTCTGCCGCTTTTTCTATCCTAATTGTTCCACCGGGTTCTAGTACCACAACGTCTCGGCGGCCAATCTGACCGGAAAGCATCTCTTTAGCCAAAGCGCTGTCCACTTTGTTTTGGATTGCTCTTCTAAGTGGCCTTGCTCCCATTTCCGGATTATATCCTTCTCTGGCCAGCTCCACAATTGCTTCTGGATCTGCTCTTAAAGTTACGCCTTTGGTAGCCAGTTGATTTGCTACTTTTTGCAGTTCTAGTTGGGCAATTTGCACTACTTGCTCAAACTCTAATGGTTTGAACAATACAATTCCATCAAAACGGTTCAAAAATTCCGGACGGAAGTAATTCTTTAAAACTTGATCTAAAACCTGTTGCTGAATTTGATCAATGGTTAAGCCGGCTCTTAAGCCTTCCTGAATCTGAAGCGTGCCGGCATTCGAGGTAGCGATTAAAATTGCGTTGGTAAAATCAATGGTTCTTCCCGCTCCGTCCGTCAGCCGGCCGTCGTCCATCACTTGTAAAAAGACGTTTAGAATATCAGGATGCGCTTTTTCCAATTCATCCAGCAACACTAAGGAAAATGGCGCGGAACGAACCGTCTCGGTCAAATATCCCCCGGCGCTGGCTCCTTTATAGCCGGGCGGCGCTCCGATCAAGCGGCTGAGTGAAGATTGATCTTGGTATTCTGACATATCCAGGCGGATCATTTTCGTTTCCGCCCCAAAGTAAACTTCAGCCACTGTTTTGGCTAATTCCGTTTTGCCCACGCCGGTCGGGCCGATAAACAAAAAATTGGCGATCGGCCGGTTGGTATCTCTTAGTTCGGCGCGGGCTCTTCGGAGCGCTTCGGCCACCAGATGCACCGCTTCGTCCTGGCCCACTATCCTTTCGTGAACCTTTTCTTCCAAATTAATTAACAAATTTTCCTCTTCGGATGTGACGGTTGTTACTTTTACGTTCGTCTTCTCGGAAAGCACTGCCGCCACTTCGTTTTTTCCGACAATAGCGTTTTCTCCTTTGGTTTCCCGGGTATAAATGGCCGCCTCTTCGATAATATCCAGGGCTTTGGCCGGCAAATAACGATCATGAATGTACCTCCGGGAAAGTTTTACCGCGCTTTCAATGGCATCATAGGCGAAAAATACTTTCTGGCGGTATTCCATTCCGCCGGAGCGCGCTTCCAGAATCTGAATGGCGGCGTTATCGTCCATTTCGTTAATCTTGACTACTTGAAACCGGCGCATGAAAGCATCATTGTTTTTAAGATAAAGATTAAAGTCAGTAGTGGTCACAACGCTAATTACCTGAATCAACCCTTGAGATAGAGCATTGGCTAAAATACCAGAGGCGTCTTGAGCGCCGGCCGTACTGCTAGCACCCACTAAATTAGCAACATCATCAATAAAAAGGACAACGTTGCCTGCTAGAGCCGCTTCGTTTATCGCGGACATCATTCTACCTTCAATCTCTCCTTGGGCGTGAGCGCCGGCTACTAAGCCGCCCGTATCCAGGCTAACCAGTCTTTTATCCTGCAGTGTTTTGGGAACGTCTTCTGCAGTCATCCTTTCGGCAATTCCTTCGCCAATAATTGTTTTTCCTACTCCGGCATCTCCTACCATTAAGATATTGCCCAGTCGCTGTTCCAAAATTCTCAAGATTTCCTCCATTTCCTTTTCCCGATCAATTAAGGGAAATAAGGCGCCGGCTCTGGCCGCGAGCGTTAAATCTCTGCTGAATTGATCCAACGTAGGAGTGGGCCGGGCAGTCATGGCCCGGTTCATAATGCTTTTGGGTTTTAATTGCGCTTTGGAGCGGAAGCGGCGCCAGCGTTCCTGTAACAGCTTAGTGATATAAATCCACTCCGCTACGTTTTTTAATTTATTGAAATCAACCTCTAAATCATAAAGAATTTCTTGAGCGACTTTGTGGGTTTTGGCAATGACCACTAATAGTTCCGTAACATCTACTTTATCCCGGCGCAAACGGCTTGCTTCAGTATAAGCCATAAAAAGAAGATTGTAGAATTCGGGGGAAAATCCGGTTTGTTCCCCAATTGTATGCTGTTCCTGTTTTAGCGCCCGGAATACTTTCTGTCCTAAAATTTTTACACTTACTCTCATTCGGCCGAAAATCAGAATACTCTGCTTAAGAGTCAAAAGCGAAGCCAACAAATGAAGAGAATGGACTTCGGTATGATTCAATCTTCTGGCCAATTTCCATGATTCTTCCACCACTTTTAAAGCATCCTCGGCAAAGGTCTTGCTGATATCAATTTTTTTATTATTGGGCAACGACTCTACTTGATCAAAAGTGAACTGGTGAGGAAGCGGCGCAGCGGTAGTGTAACTTTTTCTCTTCACTGAATATTTCATACTTTCTTCCTGATCAATCCGGTAAAAAATATAAAGATCTCCTAAAAGACTAATCCAGAATAAAAGCAGACCTGGTTTTTTCAAATTCAACAAATCAGAAATTACCGAGATCTGATCTAAGGAACGCACTACTTCTAAAAAACCAAGTAAGATTCCTAAGACAGCCAACAAAATCAACAGGCCGTTAATGGTAATCCGGATTCCCCTTTCCAGTTTATCTTCTACAATCGAAATGGTGTTCATCTTCTTACCCCAATACAAAGCATCACCTAGATAATAAGCATACATTCCTAAACCACCGCATTTGGAACAGCGTATTTCCTCCTTGCTGCTGATTAGACGGGAATAACCGTTGCACCGATCGCAAGGAATAAGCTCAATAGGGTTATTTTCCGCCGGCTGATTATTATAAAATGCCATGAATAATTGTGATTAAATAATGCTCTTTAATCTCCGTTAATTGAAAAATAATGGAATAGATGATGAAAATCGGCAAAACCAACCAGATAAGGAGTAGAATGATTAGCACCAGAATCCAGATGACCGTGACTAGCAGTAAGAAAAAGAAATGAAAAATTCTAACGAAAAAACTGATTATTCGTCCACTGCGGGAGTAATCTCCGTACATCGGCTTAAAAAGATTCTTAAACAGAATTTTTATGGAAAGTGTTTCGCTTAAAGCGGAAATTTGCCGACTAATAAAAAGCAGCACTTTTTTAGTGCCGGTGGTATACCACCAGATCGGAAAATAGAAGATTTTTCCGATCAGCTCAATGAAAACATATTTAAGCGCGTTTACAAATGCATTATCCATGTTTATATTTTAGCATATTTTAGTGAAATTGTCGAATCCAAATTCATATCTTAAAAAAGGAGAGCAAGCGTTCGACCGAACTCACGCCTAGGGCTCTCCATCTACATTTCTAATATTCTAATATCCGCTTTTTAATTCTAATTTCTTATTTCTAACATCAAACTTCCACCCCCGATTAAATCGGGGGCTAACATCTAAATCCAACCTCACCCAACCTTCGGTTTCTTTGTTTTCTCCTTAATTTTCTTTATTTGTTTTTTGACCTGATTTTCTTCAGGGGGTTGTCTTTTTCTAAGAAGCACTATAATCAATAACAAAATAATAAGAAAAATTAGAATTGATTGGGCCATTAACACCCAGGAATATAAAAGATAAATCGAGCCAATCCTAAAACCGGTTCCGGGATAAAACTTAACTATTTCAAAATTCACGGCCGCTTCGGTTGAATTGCCTGCATTATCAACGGCTCGCACGACTATGTTATGGGTTCCGTAATATAAACGGTAGAGGGTGTAAAGTAGTTTTTTATCCCTTGCGGAAAGAGAATCAGCGAGCCGACCGTCAACCAAGATATCGTAACGATTAAGACCAGAAGTCTCGTCAATGGTTTCAAAAACAATATTGGGAGTTTGATTCTTGGTAACGGTTTCACCAATAAAAACAATATCGAAATCAAGTGGCGGGGTAATATCTATTTGAACTTTAAAATGTTTAGTTTCACTCCATCCCGCTTCATTTTTAGCTTTTGCGTGAAAATACCAAATACCATCTTTTGTGCCAAAGTACTGATAAAAATTATCGGAACCTTCGGAAATACCATCAGGAATAGTGGTTGGTTGGTCATCAAAAGAAAAACTGAAATCAGTGACACCAGAAAGCTTATCCCAAATAAATTCCGGATTATTATTAGAATACCAAACCCCCTCTTCAGGATGAGAATCCGAGTAAATTACCGGTGCAAGTGGTTTTTCTACCACTGGTTTTTCTTCTGGTTTTGGAGGGGTTGGCTCAGTAGGTGTAGGTTGAGTAGGAGTAGGCGCCACTTCAGTTATGGTGTAAGTAGCAGTGCCATATCCCGTTAAAATATTGGTTCCGGAACCATCATTTAAAAGCAGCTGACCGCTAGAAACACGAACAGTGGCAGTACCGATAGCTTTGGCTTTAAATCTTACCGAGGTAATTAACCCGCCATTACCGGTATAACCAGGGTTGGGTACACCACCCGCAAATGATATTTGACCGCCGGAAGCGGCCGGTTCCACTGGCCAAAGAGTAAAGATAGACCCACTGCGGGAAACGCTTACTACTTCCAATAAATCAGTGGGATAGGTAATGGATGCCTGACCGGCATTAATGGCTTGACCGCCAGTACCCATTACCAAATTCATGGTGAAGCTTGAACCTACCTCATAGGTCGCTACATGGGGGCTTAAAAAAAACGATCCATCAGCCCAAGCGGGAGAGGGAAGTAACAAAGAAACAATCAACAAAAAAACAAGAACTAAGTAATGCCATCGACCCTCTAGATTTTTTCTGCTGAGTTGTATTTTTGACAATTTCATTTATTGTACTTTTATTTTTTATTTTATTATCTTTGCTGGTACCTTTTACTGATCCTCGTGAAGTTCTTCTTCTATCTTTTCCTCTATTTCTTTTTCTTCTTTAATCTCTTCGGTTAATTTTTGTTCTTTCTTCGCGATATCTTCCTCTAATTCGGAAATGTCAGATAGAATTGCTTTCCTAGGATGAGTTTTGCGCCAAATGAAACGAGTAACAAAGAAGAGAACTATTAAAACAAAAACAATTAATGCTACGTTGGTGTAAACATTAGTAAAAAATAAGGGTTTATGAATCGGCAGCGCCGTGGCGGCAATACTAAAAACTATGGATCCATTCATATGATTACCGGCTTGATCAATTGCTCGGACAACCAGCTCATGTTTGCCTGGTTCAAGATTAGGCAACAGATAAGGACTGGTTTGTTCGGTAAAAAAGGGAGTATCTCCTTTTCTGACTTGCGGTGAAAATAAACGCACTTCGTAATAGTCAATGCCACTTGATGAATCGGTAGTAAGAAAGTTAGCAACTGATCGCGCTTCATCTGCTGGGCCTCCTACTTCCACAGTGGGTACAAACGCGGCTGGTGGAGTGGTATCAATTTTTACTAGGACATGAGTTGCTTCTCCCCAAGAAACCGTTTTAGCACGGATGTGGAAATACCATTCTCCATCATTGGGGGCGGTTACCGAGGCAAAGGTATCGGTAGTATCAATAGTTTCATCGGGTAAAGTGAGGACGATTTGATTAAATTCATAGCTATATCCTTCCGCATTGGATACCGCTTTCCAACTAAAATCGACGTTGCGATTTCGGTACCACTTACTGGCATCTTCATGGGTGGTAGAAAATGCCTCTGGTCCTTTCGGAGGCGGTATCTTTAATGAATATACCGCTCTCCCCTTTGTGGTAAGAATGTTAGTGCCCGTACCATCATTAAGCAGTACCTGAGAGGGCGAATTAAATTCAATGATTGTCTCTCCGGGAGCAATCGCCCGAAAGGTTATGGTACTAACGATTCCTTCACTGGTTTTAATACCAGGAGAAGGAATTCCCCCTTGAAAAGAAACGGTTCCGTCAGTATTAGAATAGGAAGGCGGCGTAACCCAAATTTTAACAAAGGAAGTAGAAGCGCTGGGATTAACTACTTGAATTTTGTCTTGAGGGAATTTAATATCGGCTCGTACTGTATTAATGGACTGATTGTTGGTATTAAGTACAATCGATACATCAAAAGTACCTCCCACATAATATTCTCCGGTATTGGGATGAAACAAAAGACTGGCCCCTTCGGCAGCAAGAGTATTTTTGCTACTAATTCCCCAGGTGCCTAAGACTACAACAAACGAAACGAGAATAAATTTTGTTGCAGTTCTAAATCGCATAATAATAACGTTATTTCCCTTATTTCCCTTTATTTTTTCCCTTTTGCATGTTCAAAAACCGCGATAATAGAAATACTAATATCACTACAATAACTACTGTTAGTATAATAATTAGTGACCAACTTGTCGAATTTGAGGTGATTGGCTGAATGGTTGCTTCAGTGACATTTCCAGCTTTATCAATTGCCCTAATAATGACTACTTTTTTGCGAGACTGGTCCGGTAATACAAAAGGGCTTAAGCTATTTGCATACACTTTTTCCCCTTCTTGAACCTGATACTGTTCAATGCCGGAGGTAAGATCACGAGCGGAAAAAACCAGTGCCTTTTTACCGGAAATAACATCCTCGGTGATATAATATTCCAATGGCTGAGGAGGAGTCTGATCAATCATAAAACGTCTTCTGGTAATCGGGCCCCAATCATCATCTGGTAATTTTTCCTTAATGACGAAATAATAAATACCGTCTTTTAAATTCTCAAAAGTGACTTCGCCTACCACCGCTTCTGTTTTGTCATCCGGCTCGATTTGGGAATCATTATCTAATTTATAACTATAAGCGGCGTTGGCCCTTTCTTCCCAACTGATGATAATGGTAGACGTTTGATACCAGGTATCTTCGAAGGGGTGGGTTGAGGAAGTAAGGTTAATAGTATAAGGCGAAGGGAATTCTATTTTATATTTACCTGTTATGGTATTTAGGTTCGTTTTTGTTCCTAAACCGTCATTAAGATACACTCCTGTTTTTTCCTTATTAATAGCAATCTCAGCTGTTCCTGTTCTTTTAGCATGAAAAGTAATGGTAAGCACCTTTCCATTAACCACATAACTGCCGTTAGGAATGCCGCCGGCAAAATAGATGGTTCCTTCCTTCTCTTTAACAACCGGATCAGTCACCCAAAGGGTTAAAAAAGAGCCTCCTTTAGAAACATCTATCACTTCCAGTATATCCTTAGGATAAATAATTTCTGCTTCAATTGTGTTAATTACCTCTTCTTCGCTATCTAGACGAATCTCCGCTGTAAAGTTTTCTCCTTGAGATATGTTTTGTTCTTGAGGATAAGTGGAAATAATAGCGGCTTCGGCTTTGGAAACCAAAAATAAAGCTCCGAGAAATAGTACTGAAAAAATAATAATATTTTTTAGAAATCTAAACATGGATTTAACCTGTCCAATAGTAAAGCATGATACTAAAATCAGTGATATTAACAGTTCCGTCTTGGTTGATGTCCGCTCGGGGCTGGGCCGGATTAGTAGAATTCCAATAGTACAATAAAATACTAAAATCAACTAAGTTCACTAACCTGTCACAGTTGATGTCGCCAACTGAACGGCCAGCACATTCATCTGGTTCCTCGGCAGCAGTTACTTCAAAATTGATTGTTTTACTAAATTCTGAAATGGAATCATCCGGCGCTACTGCTTTTGCTCGGCCGGTATGAGACCCAACTTCTAATCCCTCCGAGCCGGCCAAGAATGATTTAGACCAACTGCCGTCACTTCCGGCATCAATTTTATACTGGGCTTCAGCAGTTGAACTTATAAAAACATTCACTTCGCTGTTCGGAACGGTAATCCCCAGAATGGTGATGGTATCCCCTACTGCTACCGTGGTTCCATCTGAATCAATAGTTGGTCCCAAAAAGATACCGCTGACGGTAGTGGTGGTGCCTTGGGTAAGGCTAAGGGTGAAATTAGAAGCTCTTCCTTCCCGGCCCTGAATATCTTCTCCAAAAATACTAAAAGTATAAACCCCGGGATCAATTTCTATGGAAACATCAAACCGGGCTTGAGGATCAGTGGTCACGGAGGCCAAAACTGTGCCATCCTGCCGGACGGTAACGTCTGATCCCGGATAAGCTAAACCGCGAAAGATAACAATAGTATCCAATTCTTCTGGTGGTTGGGGAGTGGGAACAGTGGCGGTAACGGCAACTTCATAAGTTACCGCCAGAACAAAAGAACACCCCATAGCGAGCATTAAAATGGCCATGGGGAGTGTTTTTAAATATAGAGTTGTATTGCTCCTCAAATATTTTAGCACTGTTCTACTGCAGTTAAGTTATTTTCGCTTCTGGGCTTCTTTAACTATCCACCTATTATACCGTTTGATTAATAAAATTAATAGTAAAATAACTACCAGTAATACGATGGCGCCAATTAGGATTACTCTCCACGGAAAAACCCAAAAGCAGGTTGTGGCAGTAGTCTGCTGGTCGCTTGCTGAGCCAAAAGTCAAATTAAGATTGGCCTTGTACCGACCAAAGGCAAAATTTCTCCATTCATTGCCCAATTCTTTCCAGAAACTGGTCCAAGCATTGCCGGTTGTTTCTTTAACTTGTCCTTTTTCCCAAACGGCCTCGAACTTCCTGATTTGCTCAGGGAGGGCTGCTCCTTTGCTGGGATTGACTTCTAGCGTGGCTGCGGTATTGCCAAAGGTACTGGTAATAGTGATGGTACCAGTGGGACGGAGATGAACATTTCCGTCATTTTGAAACCGAACAATAAAGTCAATCGGCAAACGATTTAAAAATTTCTGGCCGCTAGCGGTCGTAAACCCGGCCAGTGAGCCCTGCTTGACAATTTCTCCTTCCACTTGGGTAAGGAGCAAGGTACCGATGGAAGAGGCCACGCGAATTACACCCGGACCGCTTGCCTCTGGAGGGTTTTCAGTGAAGAAAACGGCAGCGTAATGTCCACCTGCTTCCGCATCTAGTGGTGGGTTCACTGTTATCGGCACAGAGACTCGTTGACCTGGTTCTAAAGCGATTGGGCCTGGCTGAACATCAACCCAGGCACTTAAACCTTCATCAAATGGGCCTTCAAATAGAAAATCTGGTTCTCCGGTGTCATCTTTGGCAACAAAATTGACCACTTTTGTGTACAGATTAATTTCTGCCGTGGTTTCATTAAACAGCTTGATTTCCGTTTTTTGCGTTTGACCAGGGATTAAGCCAAATTCCAGTGACGGTGGAATTAAGGTAATGGCCTTTACTGCACCTGCCAAACCAACACCAATCAATACAATCGCAGTGATAATAATACTTAACTTATTACGCATGAATGCTCAAATAAGTATAGTGGTTATAAAGAGAGAAAGATAAATATCTTCAATCATCCCCCTTCAAACCTCAATACTGAATTTAGCTAGATTTACTTAAATTTAGAACAAGGCAGTGGTGGCCATGGTGGTCGTGCTGGTGTAGACACCCGCGTCAGTGGTGGCAGTTATGGAGGCCATGTGACAAAGAGTCATTTGTTCCGCACTTACGGGTCCAGCGCTTTTAGCAAATGACTGCTCACTAGTGGTCAAGGCAGTAGCATCAGATGTTGCAGCACCGGTGGTACAGGACGCTGGGCTCCATGTAACAATAGTAGCATCTGTATCTTCAGTTGATACCCCATATTCTTCAGTACCCGCCACAATGTTGCCACCTGTAGTAACAGGAATGGTAGCAGAAGCAGCATTGGTCAAAGTGGCATTAAAATAAGCCATTGAGATATATCCACTACCGGCATTAGTAGTAACGGTGGATTGAATCGCGCACTTATTAACATTAGTGGTATCAAGTGTAGCTAGAGCGCAAGTATTGGTGTCTAATTCAACAGTTAATAATGGATTTACTGTGGCACTGACAGCAATTTCATCATCAGTGATTATATCTACAGCAAGCGTGCCAGTATCAACATCACTGGTACCATTATTGGTTTTAACGGTGATAAGACCAGTAGTAGAAGCAAGAGGAGTACCCAGCTTAGTAGAAGTAGCTTCCGCAATTCTGACACCGTATTTGGTAGTAGCAGTTAAGTCATTGACGCCAGAAACAGTAATAGTGTCATAGGAACTGGCACCTGAACCTTGAGTACAAGCACCTGTAAGAGTACCAGGCAATACTGTAGCAGTTTCTGTACCACCAGTTGGATCGGTAATACCAGTAATTACAAGGTCACCGGTACCTACCGTATAGCACCATTTAGCGTCGTCAGCATCAGGAAATACCAAAATCACTTTGTTAACGCCCACACCACCGGTAACAGCACCTAAAGTGGTAAAAAAGACTTGGTGTTGCTCACCAGCGACAAGACTTGGGTCTAACCGTTTAAGGTAATCCCGAGGGGTAGTTAAAGCACCCGCATAAACAGTTTGGAGTGGGAAAACCATCATTACCGTAAACGCGGCAATGATAAAACTTATGGATAATCGATAAATTACTTTAGTCATTTTTTTAGGTTAATAATTTTTTTGTTTTTCAGTTTTCGACCTTTATTAATAGTAACTAATTCTTAGGTCCTTTTAAGGAGGCCACTGCCTCCTTTAAAGCCTATTTTAGTACTATTATCTATTAAGAAGTATAGCATAAATTATCCACATGGTCAAATAAACGGCTATACAGCTGGCGGATCTGAAGGTCCTGGCTACGTTTTATTTAA
>PEXU01000006.1 GCA_002774635.1 Candidatus Kerfeldbacteria bacterium CG08_land_8_20_14_0_20_40_16
GCGCTGGGGGGACAGCCGCCGCCCTAACGCTAGAATTCAGCCGTAGGGTTTTCCCTGAAAAAAGTTCGGATTTCGTCCAAAACACGGAGCCAAAACATATTAGGCGCTTTTGAAAAATCTTCGGCTCGGTTTTTCAGGGGCGAATTAAACAGTATTTTCCACGCTTTTTTCGGTTCAAAAGAAATTTCCTGCGAAAGCAAAACGCGGTTCGAGCCAATCTTTTCATAGACTTTTTGAACAATCAAATTAATTTTCGAAAAGTCTAAGCAAAGCGATAATTTTATTATTAATAAAAATAATCTTTCAAAACCTATGACAAAATATTTTCTCTACATCAGAAAATCAACGGATGAAGATGACCGACAAGTCTTATCTTTGGAAGCACAGGAAACAGAACTCAAAGAATTTGCCTTGCGGGAAAATTTGACGATCGCCTCAACATTCCGGGAATCGCAAACCGCCAAAGAACCGGGCAGACCGATTTTTAATCAAATGCTGGATAAAATAGAAAGTGGCGAGGCCGAGGGAATTTTGGCTTGGCATCCTGATCGATTGGCAAGAAATAGCGTAGATGGCGGAAAAATTATTTTTCTTGTGGATAGCGAGAAAATTAAATCGCTAAAATTCCCGACCTTCTGGTTTGAACCAACCCCGCAAGGCAAATTCATGCTCAATATCGCTTTCGGGCAGTCAAAATATTTTATTGACAATCTTTCGGAAAATACCAAAAGGGGCTTGAGGCAAAAATTAAGAAGAGGCGAAATGCCAAGCTATGCTCCACTTGGCTACTTGAATGACTTACGAACACACACCATAGTTAAAGACTCAAAACGATTTCGCCTGGTCAGAAAATTGTTTGAATGGTATGCCACCAGCAATTATTCCATGAAAGACTTAAGCGATATTTCCTCTACCATTGGATTTAAAACCCGCAAAGGTAAAAATCCGCCAGTTTCCGTGATACAGCACATTTTAGCCAATCCATTTTATTACGGAGTATTTAAATACAACGGGGAATTATACCAAGGGAAGCATGAACCAATGATTGCAAAGAAACTTTTTGATGCCTGTCAAAAGATAATGAGCGACCGGGCGCGTCCGAAAAAACCGCAGCAAAGAGAATATCCCTATAGAAATCTACTAAAGTGCGGGGAATGCGGCTGTTCCATTACTTCAGAAACGCACAAAGGCCATAATTATTACCGTTGTACGAAAAAGAGGGACAAATGTTCCCAAAAATACATCCGTGAAGAGGAATTAGCACGACAAGTATTTACAACCATTCAAAAAGTTTCTTTGCCTCCCGCTTGGGCGGATAAGATGATTTTAGAACTGAACAAGGATAAAGAAGAAGCAGCCCAAGCGGGTGCCGTTTTCGCTCAAAATCTCAAAGTTAAAATAAAAGAACTTGAAGGAAAGCTCGATATGCTTTTGGACGCTCATTTGGATGGTACGATTACCAAGGAAGAATATACCGTTAAAAAGCAAAAAATTCTCAATGAGAAGATTGAGATTTCCGAAAAATTGAAAGATTTTGAGCGAAACGGCAATCATTGGCTCGAACCGGCTAAACAATTCATTTTAGCCGCCAAACAAGCCAAAATTATCGCTTTGCAAGAAAATCCCGTTTTGGGACGGGATTTTCTTAAAAAGATTGGCTCGAACCGCGTTTTGCTTTCGCAGGAAATTTCTTTTGAACCGAAAAAAGCGTGGAAAATACTGCTTAATTCGCCCCTGAAAAACCGAGCCGAAGATTTTTCAAAAGCGCCTAATATGTTTTGGCTCCTGGAGTCGGGCTCGAACCGACAACCTACCGGTTACGTTTATCCTTATGTTTCCATAAGGGACGGACTATATCATTACCATACCCTAAATTCATTGAAGGGTTTAGGCACTTTGGTATCTAGTCTCTACGGCGCTCCCCATGCCGGATTTTTATTTCCGCCATGAAGTTCCCACGGTATCAGCATGTCCTGATCGAAAGATTTAGCCTTTACCGTTATCCCAAAGTTATCATTCCAAAATTTCTTTTGGAAGCTGCGTTAAGCCATCATGCAATTCTCTGTGACAATTTGCGCAAACAAGTACGCATTTATCCAGCTCTCGGATTATGTTTTCCCATTTTCGGGTGTAACCCTTGGCTGATATTCCGAATCCCTTTCCTCCTTTTAGATGATGGAACTCCAAAGCCTGTTTGCATTTGTTATAACCACAAAGAATACATTTTCCGCCTTTATATTGGATGGCTTTTTTTCTCACGGACTTCCTGCGGCGAGAAACTGCCATTTTTATATATTCGGCGCGATCGGCGTATTTCCTCTTTTCTGACATATTAATATTTTAATAATCAGGAGAGGACGTCACAGCCGGTTGCTCTACCATTGAGCTATCCAGGAAGATTATTAATTTATAATGAATAATTTATAATTTATAATTGTCAATTTACAAACCACGTGCCATTAGCTACAAGCCACAAGCCAACTTAATAGTCCCTCAACTTTCTCATTCCTTCGTGCTCCTGGATTTTTTCCAGGGCCTTGGCTTCAATCTGTCTGATTCTTTCTCTAGTTACTCCGAATTCCTGCCCCACCTCTTCTAGAGTATGGGAAACACCGTCCAATAAGCCAAATCTCATTTCTAGTATCTTTTCTTCTCGGGGAGGCAATCCCACAATAATGCTTTTTACATGATCTTTTAGTAATTGTAAAGCGGCGGAGCGATCGGGAGTAACAGACTTAACGTCTTCAATGAAATCTCCTAAGCTGGAATCTTCGTCGTCTTCCCCTACCGAGGTTTCTAGTGAAACGGTGTCTTGCGAAATTTTGATGATGTGATTGATCTTCTCCACCGTTTCGCCCATTTCAGCCGCAATTTCTTCCGGCAATGGTTCGCGCCCCAAACTTTGAATCAACTGCCTTTCGATCTGCTGAAATTTATTAATCGTTTCTACCATGTGGACGGGAATCCGGATAGTGCGGGATTGGTCCGCTAAAGATCGGGTGATCGCCTGCCGGATCCACCAAGTAGCATAAGTAGAAAATTTGTATCCTTTGCGGTAATCAAATTTTTCTACCGCCCGAAAAAGACCTACGTTTCCTTCTTGAATCAGGTCTAGTAAAGATAAACTACGGCCGGTAAATTTTTTGGCAATACTAACCACCAGCCGAAGATTGGCTTCGATTAATTTCTTCTTGGCTTCTTCGTCTCCCCTTTCTTTAAGCTTAGCCAGTCTAACTTCTTCTTCACCTTTCAATAAAGGAACTTTTCCGATTTCTCTTAAATACATCTGAACAGAATCGTTGGCAATGTCGCCTAAGTCAAACTTCTTTTTATCTTCTTTCTCTTTAGTTTTTTTGCCAATCACCCATGACTCCGGTTCTGTTTCTAGTATTCCTTTCGGGGCCTCCATTACTCGGATGCCCTGTTTTTCGAACTCATCCAGTAGTTTTTCGTAAACATCGAGGTATTCTTCCATTTCCGGAAAAGCATAAAGGATTTCTGTTTCCGTAACAAAGCCGCGGGAACGGCCTTTGGCCACCAACTGGTTAATCATATCCTGATTAAGGGCTTCAATGCCAACGGAAGGCTTTCTTCTGATTCTTTTCTTAACGGCCCTGGGTTTTATTTTTTTTCTAACCGCAAACTTTCTGGCCGTTTTTTTTCTTGCCTTCTGAATATTTTTCTTTTTAGAAGAAGCTTTGCGAGGAGCATTCCTTTTTTTAGTTTTTTTTGTTGTTTTGGGCATATACTAAAAATCTAACCTTAAATACCCGTTCTTTTTTAAGATCGGGCGCTAATTGGCTAGCTGCTATCCCAACTGGCGCAATTGGTTAGTAAGTTGATTGAACTTCTGACTGAGTGTGTCAAATTCCTCCTGGTTTTGTGATGTTTTTTGTTGCTCGAGAGCTTTGATTCTTTGCTCAATCTCTTTTAATTGTAAGGAAATGAGATTTCGCTTAAGCAGGTTGATTCTTTCTTTAAGGTATTGTCTTACGCTTATCTCTGTTAAATCCGAGAAACTCTCTTCTCCTAAGAGATGAATTACGTCTAAATAAGCAGCCGACTCATTATTGTTTTTTGATTGAAGCTTTTTTTGAAAATCAGAAATATTAAATTGTTCCTTTTTAGTATAATAAATCACCAGATTTTTGTAAAGAAAACGCTGTCTTTCTTCTCCGAAGCATTCTGGGACAAGTTCTTTTACGGCAAAACTGATCTGTTCCGGATAGCACAGCAATAAACTCAGCAGTTCTTCCCCGACTTTAATAAAGCGATCAATGGGCTTTATTAAGTTTTCTTCCGCAACTTCTTTGACCGGAGTGCGCCGGCTTTTAACGGTCTTTTTTATTCTTTCCCTAAGAATCTCTTCGCTTACATCAATCTTTTTAGCCAGCTCTTTGAGCCAATGGGATTGTTCAATGCCGTTGGCGATCTTGGCAATAATCGGCAAAAGCACCGCCGCGGCCCGTTTTTTATCCTCTACCCTGGAAAGATTGAAGTTTTTAAAGGTGTCATCAAAGTAATACTGCAAATAGGGCTTAGCTTCTTTCACGGCCTTCAGAAAATCATCTTTGTTTTCCTTGATCGCCTCATCCGGATCTTTGCCGGAAAGAAGCTCTAAAACTCTAATATTCATCTCTTGCGTTAGGGCAACTTCGATTCCCCTTTTTGCGGCTTCAGCACCCGCCACATCTCGGTCAAAGGCCACAATGATATTGCTGGTATATCGCTTAATCAGCTTCAAGTGACCTTCGGTTAAGGCGGTACCGGAAGATGCCACTACGTTCCTGATTCCTGCTTGATGAGCACTAATACAATCGGTATAGCCCTCCACCACGATTACGGCGTCTTCTTTTCGGATGGATGATTTAGCCTGGTCTAAGCCATAAAGAATATGGCTTTTGTTGTAAACTAGTGTTTCCGGACTGTTAATGTACTTGGCTCCCTGTTCATCTTTTTTGAGTGTTCTTCCGCCGAAACCAACGGCATTTCCGTGGATATCGTTAATAGGGAACATTAGCCGATTTCGAAAACGGTCATAATAACCAGTCCCTTTTTCTTTTTTTACCGTCAAGCCCGCCAAGAAAATTTCTTCTTCAGAGTAGCCTTTTTTCTTTAGGAATTCAAAAAGAAGGTCCCAGGAATCCGGGGAGTATCCCAGTTTAAACTGTTCTGTGGTGTCAGAATCAATCTGGCGGGACTTAAGGTATTCCCGAACAAATTCCGCTTTAGGAGATTCCAAAAGCACTTTATGATAGTAGGCCGCGGTCAGCTTGCAGATATCCAGCAGGCGAGTCTTTTTATTCTGCAGAGTCGGATCTTCTCTTCTTAGTTCCACCCCTGCTTTCTTTGCTAAAATCCTTAGCGCTTCCGGAAATTCCACACCCTCTATTTTCATCACAAAGCCAAAAATATCACCGCCTTCGGAACATCCAAAACAGTGCCAGATCTGCTTTTCCGGCGAGACCATGAATGAAGGGGTTTTTTCATTATGAAAAGGACAGAGCGCTTTGAAGTTAGCGCCTGATTTTCTTAACTGGATGTATTCTTGCAATACTTCTGCGATATCCAGCCGCTCTTTTATTTCATCAATTGGGCTGCTTAGCATAGTTTTGTAAGGAATTTAACCTTATCCTATTTTTCTAATTTTTTCAAGATTGGTTGAGGAATTATTTGCCGGCTCGCCTTTCTCATTTTTTTCTGCTTAATCAACTTTTTAACCCGATTAATATTATGAGGAGACCAGACACTTTTGGGACGACGGGGAGAAAAGCGGATTACGTGCTTCTGGTCATCAATCCTTTTTAGGATACCATCAATCCAGCCAAAACATAAAGCTTCTTCCACCGCTTCAGGATAAAGAATGCCTGTTTTTTTGATATGTCTTTTGTAAAATCCAAGCCACAGATATTCTTTGCGGTTATTATTTTTTTGGAGCCATTTTCTGAAATCCTTTCTGGATTTAAACCAAATGGTCTTTCCTATTTCCATATTTTTCAGAAATTATAGTTTAGGTCACACATTATAAGTGAAGTGCTAACCTCTTTGAATCAGATAAACTATGTAGACGAAATAAAGAATTACAAACATTCCTCCTTGCCAGCGATCCAACTTTTGCCTAGTAGAAACAAACATAAAGAGAAACAGCAACATAGTGGCAATAATCCCAACCAATACATCAAAATTAACCGCCGGGCTAAAAGGAAGCGGTAAAATAGTGCTGGTAAGCCCTAAGATCCAGAAAACATTAAAAATATTGGAGCCGACGATATTTCCTATCGCAATGTCGTTTTTATGATGATAAACCGCCACTAAAGAAGTAGCTAGTTCCGGCAGAGAAGTACCCACCGCCACAATAGTCAATCCAATAAACGCTTCGGACAAGCCAGCCAGCTGAGCCAGAATAATTGCATTATCCACCAATACTTTTCCGCCAAAAAACAAACTAGCCAGCCCGCATAAAACCATTATCAAGGACCACATCCAGGAATAGGTTTTAACTTCTTCTTCCTCTACTTTGCCCTTTTTAGCCAAACTAACAATGTAAATCATAAAGATGAAAAAAATGGCCATCAGGGTTAAGCCATCGGTCCGCGTTAGAGCGCTAAATCCAACTTTGTCTAATAATTGATCATTACCCATTACAAACACCAAAACCATTCCCAATAAAGCTAAAGGAATTTCGTACCAAACTGTGCTTCTTTTAACAGTAATGGGATAAATTAAGCCGGCTAAACCTAAAATTAACAGAATATTAGCAATATTACTGCCGATAATATTACCGATGGCAATATCGGCCGACCCGCGAAAAGCGGAAAAAATATTGACAATTAACTCGGGAGAAGAAGTTCCAAAGGCAACTACCGTCAATCCGATCACCAACGAGCTGATTTTCAGTTTTTTGGCAACCGAAGCGCTGCCGCGCACGGTAAATTCTGCTCCTACTATCAATATTGCCAGACCCAGGATTAAAAAAACAATTGCTTGAAGCATCTTTTAAACAATATTTCTTAAATACTACTGGCTTGGATTGCTATCCTGCTCTTTTTTCTTTCGGATTCGCACAATATCAATTATTGCCAAGACGAGACCAATGCCGATCAGGCTGTAACCGATTATCCGATCGTCACCGAACACAATGCCGGTAATTACTAAAATAAAAGCAAAAGCCGCCAGGGGAGAAAGCTTTTTCTGATTTCTATCTTTCCTTTTTAAAACGAATAATACAGCAATAACAATTAATACAATTGCTGATATCGCAATATAGATTTGAGAAGCATCCATTGTTTTGTTTAGATTAATTCTTAATTTTATAAAGCATTAGATAGGTACCGTCATTAAGCTGGACCACCGAAGGATCGGCAGTGATTTGATAATTAGAATCATGGAAAGACTGTCCAGAACTTACAAACGACATGGGGTCAAGGGAAGTAGCAATATCAATACCAGCGGTAAAGAGATAAAAAAGGTCATTGGCTTGAAATACATCGGGCACGGCGCCATTAGCATAAGCAATACCTTTTTCTTCAAAAGTGAGTCCATCCGTTGAAGTAGCCACCACTACTTTATTGCTTTCAATATCTCCGCCGTACAGATACCAGGTGTCACCGAATAAATTTACATCCGGATCAAAAATCCCTTGTCTTTCAAACCGCACCTCTTCTTCTTGAGTAAAATTGATTCCGTCAGAGGAGATGGCCGAGTAAATTTTATTAGTAGATTCAATACCGCTTTCTGGCTTGCTTATGCGCGCCTCATTAATATCAAAATAATACAATCTGATGCGGCCATCTTCCAGTAAAACCGGATCTGGATCAGCTGTGGCGCGATTTCCTAGACCAGAAATGGTTAAAATCTTACGGTCAGTCCAGGTCTGGCCATTATCCGATGATGAAACCATGCCGAGTTGCTCGACCTTGCCATCTATGGAAACATCCACAAAGTAGACATAAATAACGTCATTCTTAATTACCGCTCCTGGTACCGAGGCATGTTCTGCTAAAATCTTCCTTGATGGCATCCAGGTGGTGAGGTTCGGGCTGGTGGCATAAGTAACTCGGTCGCGATAGGGACCTTCGTTCATTTGGGACCATTGGAACATGCTTAGATCAAGCTTGCCGTTGACACTGGTACCAGTACCAATTTTTAACGAATCCTGGAGATGAGTAATGACTTCCTGGTACGGCGCTACCTTTTCTTTGGAGAGAAAGATTTCCATCATTGCCCACCGGTATTGACCGTTTATTACCGGAAGCATCAAGTAATGATAGTAAAGCACATAATCACTAGTTTCGTTTTTAATACTTAATTCTACAAAGGCATCCGCCTCATTGATTTTTTGACCAGTAACGACAATACCGGGTGTTGATTTCTGGCTGGCGGCTGAATCGTCTGTTACCACTTGAGACATGGTCCAGTTTTCCGCTATCCGTTTCTCGGATATAGAATAGACGACTCCGTCCGGATTAGTGGAATAATAAATAATGTCATAGCCGTGGCGCTGTTCTTCGGTGATGGATTTTTGAATTTCCTCCGGCGCTACTTTAATCCATTCTTTAACGATATCGAAACTATAATTAGATAGATCGCCGCTGAATGGCTCGTAAGCCACATTGGGCTTAGCTAGATTAATATTAGTGTTAGCATTAGAGTTTAAATTGGCATTGGTTTGACTGACTGACTGTTTATTTTCCGCTGACCGACTACCAAACCAGTAGGCTCCGGCGGCAATGGCTAAAACAGCGATTACTATTAGTAAGATAGTGATGGGTTTTTTCATAAGCGTAGAAATTAATAATCAAAAAAATTCCGGCCAGTTTGGTAAGCTTCAAAATAGGAGGGAATGGTAGTGAAAAGCGGTTGGGGTAAATGACCTGGGTCATACCAGCTCCAGGATTCAATCCGGTGCGGCTCCCTTACTTTTGGCTCGCCTTTGGCCCAGTCAGCGATCATCCCAATATCCAAATAATGTTTGGGGGCGTATTCTTTCAGGTTATAAATCCGTAAAAAACGGATGTTTTTTATTTCCATGCCGGTTTCTTCCCGCACTTCACGTCTAGCGCATTCTTTAATTGATTCCATGTATTCCAAATGGCCGCCGGGCCAGGCATATTCTCCTTCTCCGTGCGAACCCTTACGTCTGCCCAGAAGCACTTTGCCATCTTTAAAAATCATAACACCCAGACCCACCTTAACGGACTGGCTATCAGTTTTGGAAGAATGATTCATAAATTTATTATACCAAAAACAGTTCTTAAGAAGAAATGCCTTATAATCACCCTAAATCAAAACCAGTTTTAATTCTGGAACATTACTGGATAAGGCGCGGGGAATCAAAAAACCGCCCCAAAAGGCCGGTTTTGATTACTAAGGATAAAATAAGTTATCACGCCAGCCGGCCGTCCACCACTTTAATTACCCGGTCACAAAAGCGAGTTAAAGCTTCATTATGGGTAACCATCACAATGGTTTTTTGCTTCCGCTTAACCAAATCTCGCAGCAATTCCACAATCGCTTCGGAATTTTTAGTGTCCAGTTCACCAGTCGGCTCGTCAGCGAGGATTAACCGGCCATCGTTCATCAGCGAGCGGGCAATGGCCACGCGCTGCTGTTCACCGCCGGAAAGCTCCGCTGGAGTATGGTCAAACCTTTCAGCCAACCCCACTTCTTTTAATAGTTCTTTAGCGCGCTCTAAGGATGCTTTGGCAGGAAGACCAGCGTAATCACCGGCCAGCACTACGTTTTCTAAAGCGGTTAAAGTAGAAAGTAAATTATAGCCCTGAAAGATAAAACCCAGTTCCTTGGCTCTCAAGTCCGCCCGGTCGTTATCCTTTAATTTAGTCAAAGACTTTCCGGCTATTTCCACATCACCGCTGGTCGGCAGATCCAAAGCACCTAAAAGATGCATAAAAGTGGATTTGCCTGATCCCGAAGGGCCGATGATCGCCACAAATTCCCCCGAGCTAAACTGGGTGGTAACGCCTTTTAAGGCTTTAACCTCGTTGTGTTCGCCGGGAGAATAAGTTTTCTCCAGATTAATTGTCCGAGCAATAATATTATTCATATCTTAAGGCCTCCACCGGGTTAAGTTTGGAAGCGCGCCGCGCCGGGAAAAATCCGGCTACCACGCTGATTACTATAGAAAAGATGAATACTGCGATTAGCAGCCGCGGCGTCACTAAGAATAATAAAAGTCCGCTGGAGCGCGAGGAAGCGTTGATAATCCAGGTCATTAAGCTGCCAAGAGCCATTCCCACAATTCCGCCGATTACTCCAATCGCCGCCGCTTCAATCATGAATTCTTTTAAAATCCGGCTGGCGCGAGCCCCGACCGCTTTTTTAATCCCAATTTCCCTGGTCCGCTCAATTACCGCGAAAGTCAGGGTATTCATAATGGAAAAGCCGCCGACGATAATGGCAATCAAAGCGCCGGAAAGGATAATCAAATTAAAGATGGCTACGCTTTGACTCACCTGTTTTTCAAAAAAGGACGGGCCGTAGGCTTTAACCCCTTCTAACTGATCTTGGATTTTTGTGGCAATCTCCTCTCCTTGAGCAGGATCTTCCAAATAGACGTGAAACTCGGAAACAAGCGCTTCGGGCTGGATGCTTTGTTTAAACGCTTCGGGCAGTGACTGGTAAACCAGCTCCTGGGCGTCAGCGAGAGAAACTGCGGCTGAATTATCCGGCGCAGTTAGGGTTTTGTCATAAATGCCGATTACCTCAAAATCTTGTCCGCGCAGCTTAATAGTCTGGCCGACATCCGCCTTCAGAGTTTTAACCAGATCAGAACCCAGCACCACTCTACCACGGTCATCCGCTTTTAAATCACGGCCCTTGGTTATCTTTACCTTAAAAGTTTCATACTGGACTGCTTGCTGGTCATGAGAAACAATCATGGAGGGCATGCCGAAAGAGACACTGGTGTCTTCATCCAGCATCATAGCAACATTGGGCGAGGCGTAAACCACACCTTCTACTGCTTGAATGGCCGTTTGCTTATCCATGGTCAGCGGCGCTCCACCCATCATAGCCGAGGATTGACTATCTAGTACAATCACTTTTGTTTTGTAGTAATCTTCGCCGCCTTTAACTAAAAGGCTTAGTTTTTCCGACATAGCGCCCATGACCGTTAAGGCGAACACGCCAATCATAATACCGCCGACAGTCAGGGCGGTTCTTAATTTCCGACGTAACAAATTCCGGAGTAAAATACGCATAAAATAAGCACTATTTAAGATAAATTGCCCATCAGTACTTTTGCAAACTAATCTGATGCGCAATAATATTGTTTTATTCTAGCAGATAGAATGAGGGTGTCAAGAAGAATGACTATGACTAAACTGAGCATTCGGTATTGTTTGTCACGCCGCACTTGATGCGGCGTCCAGAAAGATATTTACTTTTACCGAATTTCTGGACTCCCGTTTGCACGGGAGTGACAAAGGATATCAAAAGCAAATATCCTATATTCCACTTAATAACAACTCCGCTCTTTTCTTAACCGCCGGTCGAGTATTCTTGGTTTGGCGTTTGATCAGACCAACCAGCTCTTTTCTGTTTTTAAGCTCATCTGGAAAATCGTTTAAAACATCCATAATTTTTCCCAATGCAATATTTCGGCATTCCGGAGATAATTTTCCTTTATTGTAGTATTTCGCTTTTTCCACCTTCAAAAATTCTTGAAAGATTTTGTCTTTGAACTTTGGCTGATGTCTGGCAATCTGGCCGAGCGCCTTAATGGAGTTGGCCGCAGTAATCATTTCCTTTTCCCGCAAAAAATGGAGGAGGCGCGGCAAAAGCTTGCTGATTTTATTCTTTTTGTCCGCTTGGGATAAATTGCCAATGACCAGAATGGCCGACCATTTCAAAATCCTGTTTTCACTATCCAAAAGTTTAACAAAATCATCCCATAACGGATAAAGCGCCTCGGGATTTTTTTCCGACAGCGCAATCGCCTTTTTGGTACAGCCGTACTTTATTTTAGGGTTTTTTGATTCAAGGTCTTTTAGATTGATTACAGGCATGATGGATTTTTAATATTTAATTAATAAAATATTTCTTCAAAATAATTTTCGTATTGCCGGCCAATTGAAATATTGGTATGGCAGTTTGCGGTATTTTTCCGGCAATTCGGCTTTAATGGGATTTTGTTTAATGTATTCAATAATGGTTTCCAAATATTTTTGATTGTTGATGATACGGGTGTAAAATCGTTTTTGGAAAATTGGATGATTGATTCTGTATTTATCACGTATTGTTTTGCAATAAAATGATTTGATACCGTGCATTAAATCGGAAATTGTTTTTCCCGCCGCCGCATTCCCGATCGCAACCGCGGAGGGTTGCGCTCGGGGCATATCGTGGGCCTCCGCGCCCGCGATTGCCCCCCGCCACACCATTAAATGCACGTGTTCAGGCATTATTTGATATGCCAATATATCAAATCGTTTTAACCGACCGGTGTTAATAATGATATCCGACAATAATTTCGCGTATTTCGTCTCCTCAAATATCGGCGATCCTTCCTTTGTGTTAAACGTAACAAAATACGGATATTCATCTTGATAGATGCGCCGTTGGGTCATTTTAATAATAAATATTCTTGTTGCCGGCAAACCGCGCCACCCGTACAATCAAACTAATGATAATACCAACCATTCCCAAAATCAGCAGGTACGGAACAACCTCATTCAACCAGCCCATTTCAAAAAATCCGTTGAAATCAAACGGAAAAACTTTGTAAAGCCGGTACCCCACAATAAAGCTGACCACATCCAGAGCAGAACGGCTGACCAAATAAAACAGCCGGCCGTCGTACAACACAAACAGCGCATAGGCAATAAGGTTCATGATAATGGAAACATTGATAATACCCAGCACCTGCGCCCATTCCCCCTTAATGAATTGCGCCTCCCAGACAATTAAATGATTGGCTACGTAGAGAAACAGGATGTTAAGAACAACGTTGACAATATAGCCCGGTTTGCGGTTTTTGGGCTTTTTTTGTTGGGTGGGGTTTTGGGATGTGGTGGGTGGAGTGGTTGGTTGGAGGTTCATATAGGTTTATTAAAATTTATTTTTTAAATAAACGTAACCTTATGCATCCTTCTTATCTTCATAGAGAAAATCGTAGACGTTTCTCAATTCTAGTTGAAATAGTTCCCCAGGATCTTTTTCTTCCAAAATTATTGATTCAATGTATCGTGTATCAAACATAACTATGGCATTTCCTGCTTTCACATGTTCTCGGGCAGTCTGCATAGCCCCCTCATCGTAGCCAGCTAATGCGATCATTAAACCAACAGAATGTGTACGAGGGATTAATTTTGCAACAAATGCACGAACCTGATCTGCGGTAATAGGTTGCTGTTCCCAACGTACTTCGCCAAGAATGTGTTGCGATCCAAACATTGCGGTAAAATCATTTTCTTCACCCCGTCTCTTTGTCTTTCTAGTATTCCATCCGTAATGATTAAGCACCTCGCGCCACAATGCCTCGAAGTCGTATCCTCGTTTCTGTGGAGTTTTTTTGTTTTCCTTCATCGCCAAATATCGCGTTCGAAAAGAAGCTCTGATATCATTTACTTGTTTTTCTCTCCGACGGTCAACTATATCTATCTCGGCCAGGCTTCCGTAGTATTGCCCCTTACTTCTACCATGACTCTTGCCATTATTCTTAAGAGAAACGTCATCAAGAGATAAAAAGGTCGTACCACCAACACTAACTTCATCAAGAATGTCAGGTCTTTGAATTTCGAGTAATGACAGAATTGAATCATACTTTTTATTTTGTGGAAACGCTGCGGACCAATCTTCATCAAATTTAGGATCACCAATTGCATTATATGTTATGTGTTTACCTATCTTTGGATTAGTGAAAAAGAGGAAAAAATCTCTATCTGATTGAAAAACGGCTAGAAATAAATCTTTGCCAATCTTTTTATGATAAAGTGGTAATTTTATTTCTCCCCCAAGAGTTTGCAATTCTTCAAGAGTAGATCCATAGAATCTGTTAAGTGTTTCATCTAGTGCAGAAAGGTAGCTTTGTGCATAGATTTGCACTCGCTCACTAAGTTGTTTTTGTGTAATCGTTTCGTTCGTCATTTTAATTCAATCACACGGATAGTAGTTGAAAAGTAATTCACCCCCTCACTTTCCCACCCAAAACCTCCTTCCTCCCTGCCAACAGCATATAAAACAGCGCAACAGACGGAACCAGATAAGCTATATCAAACCAGCCGACTTGATCGGTAATGGTTAAAATGATGTTAATGCCGGAAAGTATGGTTGCTCCCCACCAGGCCCAGCGCTGTTTTTTGTTAAGATAATAAGCGAGCATGGCCAAAACAACGGCATAGCCCAAGCCAGATACAGCGTAGAAATAGCGATAATCAGAACCCCGAAACAACCAATGGACGGCAAAAACCAACCAGAAAACGGCAATCAAATACATTAAGACAATTAAGTATCTGCTCAATTTTTTTGGTTTACTTTCTGCTTTGTCCATAATATTCTAGTAAATAAGGTCAGTTTATAACATTCACAGAATCCTGTTCCGGATGTTCATCAAATCCTTGGCAGGGATTCTGGTCGCGCGCCTCTTTGCTGATAATTATAGCTTCTTTTTGCAAACCATGTTTCGCATATTCTGCCTCTACCTCTGGGGCCAGATGGTTAATGTAAGAATCAATGCCCTGGAACATATCAATATATTTTCCGGAATGATAAAACTGCAGATCCAAAGCCCAACCATTCTGCGCTTCAAAATATCCAATAAGCTGACCGGAGCTTACTTTATCCCCGGCTTTTAGATTCGGAACTAACACAATATGGCCGATTTCGAAAAACCAACCATTGCCTGATGTAAGATAGATTCCTTCCCCCAAAGATCCGGTTTTCGTGTCACCAATTTTGGCAATTTTGCCATCAAAGGGGGCGAATAATTTTACTTGGTCCTTGGTCCCTTCAAATTTCTGCAAAGGAACCGCATAATGTTTCATTGAACGGTTGGTCTCCGTTTCGCCGTCTATATTAATTCCGGAATAGTCATGTCCGGCGCAAGAGCGGAGTTTAGATATTACCCTATACTGCGACAGGTCAATTGGCGAAGCAGTGATAAACTTCGCGTCTTTGCTTTTCGCAAATTGCCAACTCTGCCATCCATTGTATCCCAAAAAGATAATGACCAGAACTAATACTAAGAACAACCACCAGAATTTTCTAATAAATGATTTTTGCTGATCCATATTTGTTATTTAATGCCGTTGCAGGTTTCTAGGTCAATGTCCCGATACCTGGCGCTGTTGGTTATTAATATTAGACGACGCGGCCGGTTTCCGTTTCAAAAGTATCGGCCCCACCGCCACCCCGACAAATACCAAGTACATGCTCCACTGACCAAAGACAATGCTGGTGGTTTTATTCGGAATGGCGATAATTAAGAGAATCGCAATCAGCATTAAAGCCCAAATTATTCCAACCCTTAATGCCTGCTTGGCTGATTCCATCGGCAAAAGGCGGGAAAACCACAAAGAGCAGAAAGTCATAATTACCGCGACGACTACTCCCACCCACGGGTAGTCAACGGGCTGTTCCGAACCGGTAACAATGGACATAATAAAGAGCAAGAGCATGGTGGCGACAAACAACAGCAGGCCAAAGCCGAGGATTTTGGGATATAATTTTTTGGGCATGGTAGTTTTGGTGAATTATTTAATTAACTTTCTTATATTATCAACCTTTCAATGGAAATACAAAGAAATTTGGGTGATAAATTCTTTATTAATCTTATCTCAAATCAGAATACTTGACAATAAATTGTTATGAATATATACTCATAATAGATAGCCGCTAAAGAGGTGGCTATCATCCAATGTTATTAAGAAAGGGGGTGAAAAATTATGCCAAGATTAGATGAAACAGGCCCGTTGGGCTATGGTCCTGGAACAGGCCGAGGTCTAGGCCCCTGCGGAGCCGGTATGAGGCGCGGCTGGGGCTATTGGGGCAGTTATGGTTCTCGAAGATATATTTCTCCTAAAAACGAACTGGCCGCCTTGGAAGACGAAGAAAAAATGCTGGAAGAAGAATTAGCCGCAATTCGCGAGGAAAAATCTGCCTTAAAGGACCAGTCGAAATAAAAGAAGGTGGAGCCCGGCTCCTTAAGTGAATTCTTTGGGGTCGGGTTGGCCTTCCTTTAATTTACCAATTATTCCAACTAAAAATCCTATGCCCAGACCAAGACTTTGCCGAAGAATTAGATTTAATCCGCACGTCACTTATTTTAAACCAAGAGGGGTGCCTCTACGTCATTTAGAAATAGTTGATTTGTCACTGGAAGAGTTAGAAGCTTTGCGTTTAAAAAATATCCTGAATTTGGAACAAACCGAAGCGGCGGAAAAAATGAATACCTCTCAAAGTACTTTCCAGAGGATACTGGCATCCGTTCACAAAAAAATCGCCGATGCTTTAATTAATGGCAAAGCGATTAGAGTATTAGAAAAAAAATGAAATTATCAAAATAATCCACCTAGGCGGATTATTGTTATTCTCGTAAATCAACGCAGCTGAGTTTAGCTCTGTTATTAGTACTTTTCTCCGTTTTAATTAAAGTTAAAAAAGCAGCAAAAACAGTGGTTAACAGCTGTAAGAACGGCGAAATGAATATCATTAAAATCAACCAACCAATAAAACTTATTTTAGGATCGTAAAGAATAAAGGGATGTCCAAAATTCTGAAAGTCAGAAGTGGGATCAAAAAGCAGAGGGACGGTCATTCCCCAAATAACAATCATTTGTAAAAAAGTAAAAGCCGATGTTAAAAGGGACAATTTCAATATTCTGTTATATATCAAATGAGAATGTTTTTGGGATATAAATATTCTCTTTACAATATACCAACCCAAGGGAAATCCTAATAATATGCAAAAAATGGGAACGCCCATGCCGGCACCAACGCAAATTAGATCAATAATCAGGTATAAAGCAATAACAGTTTTGGAATTCAGTTTAATAATTCTATTCATAGTTTTGGGAAATTATTTTATTATCTATTCCCTTTCCCGGAAAGTAAACGAGCCGACAATAGTCAGCACTAGAGCAAAAACACCAAGATACGCAATGTTGTGCCAATAGGCGGTCCCGTCAAATCCTACAGCAACAGCTGATTGTACTGCGGTGATTCCATAACGAATTGGAAAAATGTGCCCAAGCAGTTCTGCCCAGCGGGGCAGAAGAGATGTTTTGGTCAGTAATCCCGATAGGAAAGCCGGCAGAACAATTACAATAGGTATAAACGGAATAATATGGGCTTCCCGACGGGCAAAGGTAGAAATAAAAATTCCCAACAATACCGAAACGATCGCCAGGACAAATAAGGTTCCGCCCAGAGCCACAATAACCTGCCAGTCGTATTTGAGCTTAAATAACCAGAGTACCTCCGCTAGAATCAGGCCGGCTTGGACCAGTGCCAGACCAAGGTACCCAATTACATACCCAATTATAATATCCTTCTTGTGCAGGCCGTTGACCAGCATGCGATTCAAAGTGCCGCTGATCCTTTCTTGCACTAGGAGCAAAGCGCTTAATAAGAATGTCAGAAAGTAAACTATATAGGCGGTGAACGGCACCACAAATGCCTCACGAGAAACGCTCTCCGGCATGGTGTCGAAAAAAAGTTTCAGAAAATAAGCAATGAGTAACGGAACCACAATCATAAATCCTAAAAACCGCCGGTCCCGCCGGAGTTGCTGAAGTACCCGCTTGGCAACAATTAATATGTTCATGGTTTACCCTTTCCTTGTTGCTCTAGTCTGGCAACCATTACATCTTCAAGGTTTTCCGCTTCAATCTCCACGCTTGCTATATCTTGAGACAGCCCGTGTTTCTGGAGTGCTACAGCAAGGGCAGTTCCTGTAGCCGAAACAGTCTCGGACCATTCTCCTGTCTCTCCCCGATAGCGTATTCGGGCGGCTCCGCTGGCAATAAGCGCCTGCGGCATGTCATTGGCTACTACCCGACCATGTTGGAGCAGTACCACATTATCGCACAGCATAGCTTCATCTATCAAATGCGTACTGATCAATAAAGTTTTACCCGCGGCAGCCAGTTTCTTAAACCGCACCCAGAGATGCCGTTTCAAGAGCGGATCCAAGGCAGCCGTTGGCTCGTCGAGAATTAGGAGTTTTGGGTTATGAATCAGAGCGCAGGCCAGTGAAACGCGTTTCTGCATTCCACCCGACAAAGTATGCACGGCGCTGTCGAGCCGGTCAGCAAGATTTAATTCATTAAGTAACTGCTCGGCAAGACCGCGCGCGTTGGCGGAACGGTGCACACGAGCATAGAACAATACGTTTTCCCGGGCCGACAAATCTGTATAGAGAGCCGGCTCCTGCGGCATGTACCCAATCTGCTTACGCAAGTTCCAGCGTTTCCTGATCGGATTCAGCTCGAGGACATTCATTAATCCGGCGCTTGGTTGCAACGCACCAACCAGCGCCTTGATTAGCGTTGACTTGCCGGCGCCGTTCGGACCGACCAAACCGGTTATCTTACCGGCAGGAATTTCTAAAGTAACGTTTTGCAAAGCATGAACTTGGCCGTAGTCTTTTGATAAATTTTTTATTGAAATTGCAGAGTTCATTTTTTATGTCACCAAATTTTAAAAAATGATTTTTGTTGTTTGTCCATACAATCAATATTTGATATTGATTAATCATCATTGATCTGGTTTTTGACCTGTATTTTTTAGTCCCACCTTCTTCCCAAAGAGTGGGCCAACGCCCGCACCAATGAATACTAAATAAACACTCCAATGGCCAAAAATATAATTAAATCCATTCGGGATAGCAAGGATCAAATTAATAAACACTAATATAACGGCCCAGACTATTCCATGGGTAAAAGCCTGTTTAGTAGTATTAGGATGAAGCAGGCGGGAAAATAACCAGGAAAAAAAGGCTACTACAGCAGCCTTGATTAAATTCGCCCACCAGTAATCAATAGATTCATAGGAACCGGTGACTACTGCTATAAGTAATTCAACAACCCCGGTGCTGATAAACAAGAGTAAACCATAGCCAGCCATTTTTAAGCTTGTTTTGACGTTGGTCATGGTTTTTTTACTTAATGAATTATAATCTAATTACAATAAATATATCTATATTTTAAATTAGGAACGAGAGCATATTTTTAACTTATCTAATGGCGGAGAGGGAAGCCCCGTCATCCCATCATTCGACGGGACAGGTTCGACGGGGTAAAGATTCTCACCTGTTATTTTATTGGCGGAAGGGATGGGATTTCCCCCACCACCTCACTTCGTTCGGTGTGCGGGGCAAGCGAACCTATTTATTGAACTAAATTTTTATTACTGGTTTATTACTGGTTTAATTCATATTTTTATGAATCAAAGTATTTCTGGAATATTAAATCACCATAGCGCTTATAGTTACAGTCCGTTATTTCAATAACAAAAATATCAATCAGATGTTTATATTTGTCAATGTAATTTAGAAAATTACTTTGCCAATCAAGATAATACTTAACAATTGACTGTTGTTTATCGCCTTTGGAAAACAAATGATCCTTCCAAATATCATTCCGATAGTTTGAAGTAGACAGAATTCGATCTTTAATAAACTCTTCAGGAATAACTAAAGCTACTTGTTTAATTCCTAAATCACTCAAAGCTTTAAAATGAGCTTCAATATCTTTTGTCTGATATCCATCCTTAATTGGCCAAGAGCTTAAAAAAGTCAAAATGAACCTCTCGAGCACTACTAAACAGTCAGCCATACCAGGGTTTTGATTGAATTTTGACCGATCAAGCATTAATTGATATTGCTTAAGAGTATTAATTATTCTTTCTATATGTTTTTTACTTCACCACCAATCAACTGATCGTCATCTTTCAAGTGCTCCAGCATTCTTTCTGTATAATGCTCACTAATAAAAAATTTAGTCATGGGAGGTTTTGATTCAGAAAGACTAATATTTAGGTTTTTTATAATGCTGGTTTTACCTGAAGCGGTTACACCATCAATGATTATTCCCCTCATGTTTTTTCTCCATTAATTGTTCTTGACACCATATACAAAATTGATCTTTCAAATTTTTCATTTTTCGTTTACTACCTGTCCTGATAATTTCTTCATTATATTGCAATCTTTTTATTTCAGATAAAATTCTCATTCGAGGCATCATAATTTTTCTTTCTTTTTTGGAATGTTTGTATATATTATCCATTATTTTATAATTCCTCTCGTAGATATGCAAACTAGAAACAAAATGATAATAATTACCCATTTTTAATTTAGGGTAACTTGATTGCAACTCTAATAACATTTTTTCCTGATACAAAGTAAAGCAAGCAACGTCATAAGGATTTTTGTGGAAATAGGTTCGTATTTCATTCAGGATTTTCAGGTTGTCGAGGCATTCGACTCATCCTTTGACTCTAGGGTTGGTATTTTGTGGGCATCCGTTTCTTTTAATTGTTTAGCGTATTTGCATTGTCATTCAATAGCAATAACAAGCACCCCAATAATCAAATACCATGCCGGTTGTTGCGTCATGTTGAAAGGTTTTTTGGTAACCAGCGATTGAGCCTGGCAGATTTTGCTGTAATGCTTGGCCATAATCACGGAAAGTCATGTTATCATTTTTGCATAGTTGTTCACATTCTGCCTGAAAACTATTAGTTGAAATTTCCATAACTAAATACGATGTATCGGTGTTGGAATAATGCCTTCGCATCATAAACTGTCCAGTGGAAAAGTAATTATTGCAGAGAGTCTTGCTTTGCGTTTCTGTAATATTATCGCATAATGATGAATCGTTATTATAAGTGGCAAAACCGGTTATGCAAGCTGTATCATTTAAATCGCAATAGTCTTGGAGTTCCGTAATGAGGTTTTGATCCGTAGAAGTAACGCCGGTATATTTTACCGGCTGGCTGGGATCAATTTTACTTAAACACGAGCGATCATCCCAAAGGTTATCGCAAACGGTAATATCGTTTTTTTGTTCCGCAACATTTTCATAGCAATTTTGTTTTGTACCTCCAGTTAGTTTTTTGCAATATTCCTCATCGGGATAATTTTCCGCATATTGCAAATAACAACTCCATTGCTGTTCTTTAGCTTTGGTTTCACACTTGTCTATATTCAAATAGTTTAAATCCTCGGTCTGTGGCGGATCATGATAACAATAGCAATCTGTGCTTTCTGAAGGATTATACCACGATCCAGAGTAAAACCCTTTTTCAACACAAAGACTATCACAGGCGGAACTGTCAGCAATGTTTTCGGCATCAGCAGGATGGTTGAGGCCAAAAGAGTTAATCTTCCAGCTGCCATTGTAGTTAATGAGATAAGTTTTTTTGTCTTCTTTCTGCCGTCCGTTTTTCATGGCGCTGATGGTTAAAACAGCTTGGTTTTCGTTAATTTCAATATCCTTGATAGTGTAAGTAAGACCTTCGTAAGCAGATGTTAACTCGTCAGCGATATACTGCTTGGATTCAGCTGGTATATCATTTGACAATGATGTTCCGTAATAAGGCAATGGCGTTCCATAATAATAAATAAAAGAAGCTACTTTTGTCGCGTCCCCAGCTTTAGCAGCACTAACATAATCGGCGAAAAGAGTTTCAATTTCTTCTATTTCTTTAGAAGAAGGAGTATCAGAAACGGGAGTAATTTCGCCGCTACCAAGAGGATTATAGCCGTTTTTTACTTCATCGCCGTCCGAATATCCGTCGCCGTCCGTATCGGGATTATTGCTATCTGTTTTATATAAATCCTCATCGTAATCCGAAAGTCCATCTTTGTCTGTATCTGCATGGCGGGTACCCATTTCTTTGGACACCCTGTTTTCAGTTAATGGATAG
>PEXU01000025.1 GCA_002774635.1 Candidatus Kerfeldbacteria bacterium CG08_land_8_20_14_0_20_40_16
TTAGCTGTTTGCATTAGATAGGTTTGGTTAATAGTTAACAGGTGTTACCCCTAACTATACCAAGTGTCACCCCTAGGTGTTAACTGTACAAGCTCTTGAATTATTATTAAACCTCATCTATTATTAATAAATCCCGTTAGAAGCACCCACTTAGGTAGTGTTAATTAATCATGACAGTTAATACTTTCTAAAAGCGAGCTTCTAACGGGATAAATCCAATCAGAACTCGTTATTATTAACCTAAAATAGTAATGCCAAGTGGAAAGGAAAAAAAGTCTCATAAAAAAGTAAGAGTGGCAATAATTGGCGTGGGTAATTGCGCTTCTTCTTTCGTACAGGGAGTATTTTACTATCAAAAGGCAAAGGAAAAACAGTTTGTCCCCGGACTAATGCACGTCAACCTCGGCGGCTATCATATTCGTGATATCGAACTTTCAGCCGCTTTCGATATCAATAAAGAAAAGGTGGGCAAAGACCTTTCTGAAACCATCTTCACTAAGCCCAATAATACCACCCGTTTTGCCAAAGTCCCTCATTTGGGCATTACGGTCCAAAGAGGAATGACTCATGATGGTTTAGGATATTATCTAAAAAAGATTATTAAGAAAGCACCCGGCCCCACCGCTGATATTGTAAAAATACTAAAAGAAACAGAAACAGATGTAGTAGTTAATTATCTTCCCGTAGGTTCAGAAGAAGCGACCAAATGGTATGTGGAACAAATACTGCAAGCGGGGTGCGGCCTGGTTAACTGCATTCCTGTTTTTATCGCCCGGGAAAAATACTGGCAAAACAGATTTAAAGACAAGGGTCTACCAGTAATTGGAGACGACGTTAAATCTCAAGTCGGCGCCACTATCCTCCACCGGACTTTAGTGAATCTATTTTTGGATCGCGGCATGCCGATTGTCCGGACCTACCAGTTAAATACCGGCGGCAACATGGATTTTTACAATATGCTGGAGCGATCACGCCTGATTTCTAAGAAACAATCCAAAACGAATGCGGTAAAATCCCAGATTGAGGCCCGGAATCTTACAATTGATTCAGACAATATTCATATTGGACCTTCTGATTATGTACCGTGGCAAAAAGACAATAAGGTTTGTTTCTTAAGAATAGAGGGGCGACAATTCGGAGACATTCCGATGAACCTGGAACTTAGATTATCAGTGGAAGATTCACCTAATTCCGCCGGTATTATTATTGATGCCGTACGCTGCTGTAAACTGGCGCTGGACCACAAATTAAGCGGGGCGATTAAGGGACCTTCTTCTTACTTTATGAAATCTCCGCCTATTCAGCCCACCGATACCGAAGCCCGGCGGCTGACTGAGGAATTTATTAAAAAATACGGAAACAAATAACAAGCCTAAAAGGAAATTGACCATAAATTATTGGTTTGAGTCTTTCCTTAAAGTTACAAGCAATGCCTTCATTGGCAAAAAATAAGCGCGCTTTTTTCGATTACGAAATCCTAGACAAGTGGGAAGCAGGTTTAGTATTAACCGGACCGGAAGTGAAATCGGCCAAGGCCGGACAAATAAATTTAAAAGGCAGCTTCGTATCCATTGTCAACGAAAAGCCACTGCTTATTAATTGCCATATCGCTTCTTACAAACCGGCTAGAGTAATTCAAAAGGAGTATGACCCCACTCATACTCGAAAACTGCTTTTGAATAAAAAAGAGATTAAATCACTGATCGGCAAAGTGGGCCAAAAAGGCTTGACACTGCTTCCTTTGGCTGTATATACTAAGAAAGGCTTGGTCAAAGTCGAAATCGGTTTGGGCCGCGGAAAAAGAAAAAAGGATAAACGGGAAATTCTTAAGAAAAGAGCGGTCGACCGGGAGATCAGACGAGCCTTGCGAGGGAAAACAAATCCCTAAAACTTTATTGGGGATGTTATAAAATCGATAGAATGTTCATTGCAAAGCTGGCAATCCGGAGTTTAGATCTCCGTCATCAAATCTAACAAAAAGATAAGTGCCAAATCACTTATGGCCAAAGTTAAGAATGCTTTTGCATCACTTAGCTTGGCACCTGCAGTAGCCTAAAACCTATTGCCATCCGTTTTGTTGATGCTCGATGGACAAAAACGGGTGCCACATTATCGAGCTTACTGACTTGTTTGCCCCGAATAGGTCAGAAAATACTCTGGGGATAGATTCTGGAAGTTTCGTTTGTTTTTTATGCCAGAATTGAAATTCAAAGCAAACTAAGTTTGTAGATAGTTTTGTAGTGGTTTTCTAGACAGGGGTGAAAGGCCCCTCATCTCCACCACTCGACTCCTCGCTTTCGCTCGTCGCTCGTGGTCTGCGACCATTCTCTTTATTATTAGAGGAAGATAATATACAAATCGAGTGGTGCCCTGAGCCAAGCCGAAGGACACCTTATATTCCTCTAACTACTTTCTATTACCTAGACGAGTCGAAAGGCATTAAATCCAGGGTCTTATATAACAATTTAAACTTCCTACAATTTTTAGACCAAATTTCAATAGCAATAAGCGTTTAAGAAAGAACCTGCTGATTAGAGCTCCGGAGGTTCTCTTGATTGATGAGCAAGGAAAAAAAGTAGGAATTATTCCTATTACCCAAGCTCAAAGCATGGCTTGGGAAAGAGAGGTGGACTTAGTAGAGGTTTCGCCCGAGGCTAATCCGCCCGTCTGCAAGCTGATTGACTTCGGAAAATACAAATACCACAAAGAAAAAGAGGAACGCAAGCAGAAAGCTAAGCAGAAAAAGGTAGAAATTAAAGGAATCCGGCTCACCCTGAAAATCGGCAAACACGATTTTGAAGTTAAACTAAATCGAGCCAAGAAATTTTTGGAACAAGGCCATAAAATTAAAGTAGAAATGCTGTTGCGCGGCAGAGAAAGAGCCCATCTTGATTTAGCTAATGAAATAATGGTAAACTTTCAAAATGATCTCGGAGAAGGCATTGTGGTTGAACAACCAATAATCAGACAGGGTGGAAAGTTATCCACTTTAATAGCTAAGCGAAACTAATTTTACAATTAAGATCTCCACTGCCAAGGTCTCGGAAAATGAGATTTTTGTTAATACAATATGACTAAACTAAAAACTCACAAAGTCCCAATTTTGTTCCCGCCAGCCTCGACTAGACGCAAAGTCTAGGCGGGCGATAGCGGGACTCAGCAGTCTACTAAACCACCGGATTTGAGAAAACTAGATAAATTTAACAAAATGCCTAAATTAAAAACTCACAAAGCTACCAAAAAAAGAATCAGAATATCTAAACCAACTAAACTAAGAAAAAAGAAAGCCAAGCTGATCCAGCGCACCGCGGGCCAGGATCATTTTAATTCCCGCGAAACGGGCAAAATAACCAAACGGAAAAGAAGAGACCATCAAATCAGCAAAAGCAATATCCGATCAATTAAAAAGTTGGTACCCTATCGTTAGCTTCTTAGGCCTTAGCTTATTAGCTTCTTAGGGAAATAACATTTGTTTAACTTTTTCATCATCGTAACCTAAAAAGCTAAAAAGCTAATTCCTAATCTCCTAAAAATGGCTAGAGTTAAAAGAGGAAAAGCCCATCTTAAAAAAAGAAAGCAGCTTTTAAAGCGCGCCAAAGGATATAAATGGGGCCGCAAGAGCAAAATAAAGTTAGCCAAGACCGCCGTTCTTAAGGCCGGCGTCTATGCTTATCGCGATCGCCGCGTAAAGAAAAGAGATTTTCGCCGCTTATGGCAAATTCGGATTAATGCCGCCTGCCGGCTAGAAGGAATTAGTTATTCTCGCTTTATCAACCTTTTGAAAAAGTCAAAAGTGGAAATTGACCGAAAAGTTCTGGCCGACCTGGCGATGAATAATCCTGAGATTTTCAAAGCTATTGTTGCGGAAGTAAAAAAGTAAAACTTGAACTAAACGCGGGTAGCTGCGAATTAATTCGCAGCTACCCCTTTTTAAATACAATAATTATCGGCAACTTTAATTTTTTCTACTTAACTTCCATCGTGCAAACAAATACATCCCCAATATAATCCCAATCGCATCAATCAAAACATCCCACAAAGAGCCCTGCCTGCCAACCATAAAGGATTGATGAAATTCATCCGAAGAAGCATATAAGATCGACAGGATAAAAGTGGTAAGGAATATTTCTTTTAAAAACAGGGTTTGTTTTGCAACGTTTCTGCCTAAACTCATCTCTTTTCCTTTTTTCAACAAGAACATCCGTAATAGCAGAATTGCCAGAATGCCAAATTCCACCATGTGGGCTATTTTTCTTAAAACTAGATCAAAAAAACCGGGCAGGGTGCTTTTTAAATCGGGAAGGGAAGAAAAATAGAAAATGATTCCCGCCCAAAGCAAAGGCGGCAGATAATAAAGGGTAATAACCCTATGTTTCGACGGAGCCCTGCCTTCGCCGAAGCGAAGCTCCGGCTTCGCGCAGGCAGGTCGGCCGAAATGAAAACTAGCTTTCATTTCGCTCCTCGCTTATCGAAATAAAAAATAAATAACCGGAATTTGTTCATATTCCTTTTTATTATAAATCAATTAATGAATGTAGGCGAGACGCCGGCTTGTCTCGAGCTTTGCCGAGAGGCGTCTCCCCTACTACTCATATTTTCCTCAAAATTAGCCGAATATAACCCAATAGCCCTTGACAAAATTATAACAGGAGTATATAATGACCTATTAAAAATAGAATGCCAAGAGGAGAGATATTTCAACAAAATGGCCTTGCGATTGGATAGTGCGCCTCCTAACAATATTCAGACGTAAGGCCATTTCTAAACCTCGGTCTTATCAAAGCTCGTTTACAACATAAAACCATTCGATAGGAAAGAAGGAAAAGTGAGTCTGGAACCAAAAAACGAAATGGAGGAACAAGTATGAATGATAATCCTAATCCCACAGAAAGTGGAGTTGGAGAGGGGCCGGATCAGGGGAAGACCCCGGCGGATCCTGAGAGAAGCAAACCGAAAGCTCCTAAACAGGAAGGAAAGGGAATCACTTGGGGTGGATTGATTACCGGCATTATTCTCGTTATCGTACTGGTAGCGTCGGGAATTTCTCTCTATCAGTCCTGGGGTAACCGGGATGCCCACAAAGATCTGAAGCAGCAGATCGGTACCGTCAAGTCGCAGCAGGAGCAGGTCTTTGGACCCGTTAACAGCAAAACCACGCGCGACTGGTCCGCGATCGGTGTTAACAGCACTGGAATTGACAGCGCCGAAACGGAGGTGAAGTAAGATGAAACGTTTATTCGTACTCACCGCAATCCTGGCTCTAGCGCTGGCTTTCACTGCTAACGCTGCAGAACTGGACAGCGCCTACGCTGCCGTGAAGCGCTTGGATCAAGCGCGAAAAACCCAAGCTGCCTACATCGACTCGATGAGAACGCAGCTGGATTCATTATTGCACCCGGAGAAGTACATTCCGGCGCCTGACAGCATAATTGCCGATTCCGGCATCACGGTCGACGATTCTACTGCTAAAGCAAGGGAAGAAGAACGTCAGGCAACTGAAAAGAAATTCTGGACCGAAGTTGATTCGGTAAAGAAAGAACTCGGCAAAGCAGACCTCATAACGTTAATCAGTAACACAAAAACCCCTGCGGAATTCGCCGCCGCTATGCTGAAGTTCGGTATCCCCAAGAAGGCAATTGACCTCAATACGCCTACTAAGGATTACGGTACACTTCTGCGTACCGCAATGATGATTTATTGCGGTACTGTTCAACTGGGCGGTCCCGCGTACAATCAGCTCATTGTTGCCAATACCACCACAGAAGACGGTCTTACTAAGGCAATAGCTGACCTGACTGGGCGGGTAGAGAAGGTTGAAAGCGATATTTCCACTGTCCAAGGCGAAGTTTCCACTGTCCAAGGGGCAGTGGTCGAACTGGAAAACCGGCTCGAGACTATCCGAAAAGCGGTAAACACCAATGGGGTGAATACCGCGGCTTGTCTGGAACTGCTGAAATCAGCGAAGTCCCAGAAGAAGCCGAAAGAAGCGGGGCGGGTTGCCCAGGCAGTCAGCGATGCTCAACATCAATACAGTCCCATCGAGTTTAAGATGGAGAGCACCGCTTCTGTTGATAGCTCCGAAACCGGCGACGAATGGTAAACTAACGCTCATTTTCTTAGAACAAAAGGCTAGAGAGACAGAAATGTTTTCCTGGCCTTGTTTTTTTATTAAATTGAGGAGTGAGGAATGCGAAATAGGTAACGGAGTGCGGAATATGGAGTTAGTAATCACTTTTTGGCCTGCTGCCAGTTTTTTCTAAGATTATAGATTTGTTTTCCTATTTTATCGTAAATGTCAATAAGTTGTTGATCCCTATGTGTTGATAAATTTGCCATAAAGATCTAAGCAATAGGAAAGGTGAACTATCATTTCGTTAGCCTCGCCTAAAGCATCTACTAAATATCCTTGAAAAGCTTTGGGTTGATGTTTTTTAGCATAGCCCTCGGCTATTAAAGCCGGAATGGCTTTAGAAGAACGACGTAATTGTCTACATAAATCGCATTTCTCCTCTTTCGGCAAGTTAGGAACAATTTCTTTGATCACAATAAGTGCCGCTTGATACGCGGTTTGATAGACATTCAAATCTTTAAATCCTAAAATCGGCATAATTCTATAGATGATTATTTAAAAATTCACTCCCCACTCCTAATTCCCAAACCCACTTCTCACTCCCCATTTCTCCACTCCTCCTTAAACAAAAACAGGGCCTTGAACGCCCTATTTGTATTTCCACAATAAAGTATAACTGATCCAATGTCAAATTAATGTACAGTTAACACCTAGGGGTGACACTTGGTATAGTTAGGGGTAACACCTGTTAACTATTAACCAAACCCATCTAATGCAAACAGCTAAATACG
>PEXU01000062.1 GCA_002774635.1 Candidatus Kerfeldbacteria bacterium CG08_land_8_20_14_0_20_40_16
TCCCGAACAGGGTCGGGATTTTCTAAAAAAGATTGGTTCGAACTTCCGTTTGAGCGGGCAGAAATTGTTTTTGGATTTCAAAAATCCCTTCAAAATCCTCGCCGAAGCCGAGCCCCGCCTTTGGCGGGGCGAGGCAACAATCGCCCAAAATCCGAATTCTGAAAATTGGCGGAGAGGGAGGGATTCGAACCCTCGATACGAACCAAAAGCCCGTATAACGGTTTAGCAAACCGCCGCCTTCAGCCACTCGGCCACCTCTCCAATCTTCTAACTGGCGGTGGGAGCAGGATTCGAACCTGCGGTTCCCTGACGGGAACTCTGGTTTTCAAGACCAGCTCGTTAAACCGCTCCGACATCCCACCTTAAATAGATTTTTGTGACTCTCTGGTTTTTCCCGCTACGCGGGATCACGCGAAGTGTGACAAGACTGTCCCATTCATCCGGGGCTCGGCTTCCAAAGGCATAGCCTCGCCCGTCTCGCGGCTCGCGACTGAAGCAGCTCAGTCGCTTTTCGCCGCTCGACCCGCTCTGGCAACTCTCCATTTTGAACTAATTCACTTTAACATTTTTTCGTTTAAAAATCAACTCTTCTTTGGCTAAAACTAGTGCTCCAATGGATTGACTTCCCGCTTTTCTTAAAGTTAAGGCCGCTTCCTTTATGGTAGAGCCGGTGGTTAAGACATCATCAATCAATATTATTCTTTTGTTTTTAACTAATGTTTTGTCTGGGCAACGGAAGGCATCTTTAATATTCACTAAACGCTCTTTTTTATTAAGCTTCATTTGTGATCCCGTATTTTTGATTCTGATTAATAGCTTAGGTTCTATTTTGATCGCAGGAAGATTTTGCGATAGTAATTTTGCGATTAGCTCTGATTGATTAAAACCTCTTGCCAAGTATCTCTTTTTATAAAGAGGGATTGGAACAAAGACAGTTTTATCGGATTTTTTTAGCTGCTTGCTCTCTTTGATAAAGTTATTAATCAGGGGAGTTAAATCATCAATCATTTTCCAGGCCAGATTATATTTAAGATTGTGAAGAAATGCTTGGAGTAAAGGGTTTTGGTAGGTGGTAATTACTTCTAAAAAATCCAATCCGGATTCTTGCCGACACTTTTTACAGAGTTGTAACCAAGGTTGTTCTTTTTCGCACCAGGGGCAAATCGGCTTTTGGTAAAGAGAAATTTTCTGAAGGCATTCCTCGCAGATCCACTTTCCTTCTTTACTACATCCCAGGCAGTTTATGGGAAATAAAATATCCAGAAAAAATTGAATTGCTTTTTGAATTGCTTTTTTTAACATGCTATTAATAAATAAAAACCGGGCTTAAAGACGCCCGGAATAGTCACTGATATTATATCTTAATTAGCTTTCCAATACAACCTCTTTCTTTTTAGTCCTAATTTTTATCGCTTCTCCTTTAGGCAGATCCTCGGTTAGAATTTTCTCCGCAATCGGATTTTCAATATTTTCCTGAATGACCCGGCGTACCTCGCGAGCTCCTTTTTCGGGAGCAAAACCCTTTTTAGCCAATTCATCAATTGCCGATTGGGAGAGTTCTAAACTAATCCCTTTTTCTTTTATTCGTTCCTTTAGTTCATTGATTTGAAGTTCAACAATCTTTTTAATCGAGTCAAAATCCAAAGGCTTAAATACGATTGTTTTATCTATTCTGTTCAGAAATTCGGGCTTAAATATTTTTTCCAACTCCTTGAGCACCTGCTGTTTAATGGAATCATAATTCATTTGTGATTCTTTTTTTTCTGATTCAAAACCAATCGTGCCCTGATTAAGCAAGGAAAGACCGACATTGGAGGTAAGAATAACGATAGTGTTTTTGAAATTTATTTTTTTTCCGACCGCATCCGTTAAGTGGCCATCTTCTAGAATCTGAAGTAGTAAATTAAATACTTCCGGATGGGCCTTTTCAATCTCATCAAACAATACTACTGAATATGGCTTTCTTCTCACACTTTCCGTTAGTTTCCCCCCTTCTTTGTATCCTACATAACCGGCGGGTGCCCCAATCAGTTTGGAGGCTTGAAAACTTTCCGCGAATTCCGACATGTCGATTCTAATCAAAGCATCTTCACCTTCAAAAACAGTCCGGGCGATTACTTTAGCCATTTCCGTTTTGCCCACTCCCGTCGGCCCTAAGAAAATAAAAGATCCCAGTGGTCTATTAGGCGGAGCCAGTCCTGCCCTAGAACGTTTGATAAAGCCGCTGATTTCTTTAATTGCTTCATCTTGCCCGATTATCTGTTGGGCGATTCTTTTTTCTAGATTCACAATTTTTTCCTTTTCTTCCAGACTAAGTTCAGTAAGGGGGATCTTGGTAATGCGGCTAATGACCTGAGTGATCTCCTTTTCTGTTATTTTGCCCAGCGGTTTTTTATGCAACTGGGCCTGTTTTGCCTTCAATTCCGCCAGTTTGTTTTTTAAGGATTTTTCCTTGCTCCTTATTTTCATTGCTTCATCAAAATTCTCTTGGATTACCGCCGCTTCTTTAGCCATTTGCATTTTCCCAATCGTCCCTTCGACTTCCTTTATTTCTTTAGAAAGAGGATCTGCTTTCTGGTTGATTTTTAATTGCGATGCCGCTTCATCAATTAAATCAATTGCTTTATCAGGCCAGAATTTATCTTGCAGATAGCGCTCGCTGAGCTTAATAGCGGCATTTAGGGCTTGATCGGTAATAACCACCCGGTGGTAAAGTTCATAGTTCTTTTTAATTCCTTTCAGTACTGTTAATGTTTCTTCAGCGGTGGACTCTTCAATCAAAATGGGTTGAAATCTTCTTTCTAGGGCCGCATCCGATTCAATATGCTTTCGGTATTCATCTAGAGTGGTAGCTCCAATGCAGCGGATTTCTCCTTTAGACAGCGCTGGCTTCAGAATATTGGCGGCATCCATTGATCCGGTGGTGCTCCCGGCTCCAATAATCATGTGCACTTCGTCAATAAAAAGGATGATATTAGGATCGTTTTTTATTTCGTCAATAATCTGTTTTAGTCTTCCTTCAAACTCGCCGCGGTAGATTGTGCCAGCTACCACCAAACTAAGATCCAGACTTAAAATCCTTTTGTCTTTAAGGATTTCTGGGATCTCCCCCTCCAAAATTCTTTTAGCAATCCCTTCTACGATTGCTGTTTTGCCTGTGCCTGGCTCGCCGATCAGAACCGGATTGTTCTTGGTCCGGCGGGCTAAAATGTTAATAAGACGCGCTATTTCCGTTTGGCGGCCAATTACCGGATCGATTGTTTTTTGAACCTCTTCGCTGGTGAGATCAGTACAGAAGAATTCTAAGGCGGTATTTAAATCTTTATTTTCCAGATTGACGGATGGTTCCTTGCTTTGATCGAATACCCGCGTGAGATCAGGAAACTTAGAAGTGCTTTTAAGGACAATATTAAGATGTTGTTTGATGTCTTTGATATTAATGCGTTGCTGTTCGAATATCTTTGTCAGCTGATCATCCGCTGTTTCTAAAATACCATAGAGGAGATGTTCCGTTCCGATATATTTGTGTTTGTATTGAGCCGACACCTTAACCGCTTTTTCTAAAATCATTTTGCTCTTTTCGGAAAATTTAGGAATGATTGATTCTACATTTTTCAAAGAGTCTACCGGTTCTTTAACTCCTACGGGCGCGCTGGAACTTGCCGGCGGCTGAAACCTAAGGCCGGACTTTATTAACACTTCTGTTCCGATGCTGCCACGTTGCCTTACCAAACTCATTAAGAGATCGGCCGGCATGACTGTTTCCCTTTTTGCCTGAGTAGCAAGCTCCGCCGCTGTTTTAAGCGTGTTTTTAAGATGGGTGGTGAATTTATTAGTAATGTCCATTTTGGTGGGAGGTTTTAGATGATGGGTTGTTAGATTGTTAGCTTTTTTAGGTTAGTAGCTTTTTAGCTTGTTAGGGGGTATTAAGGGTTAATAGGGGGTATTAAGGGTTAATAAGGAATATTCGGGGGTTGGCTTTGGGCTCTGGGCCTTGAGCCTAGGGCTTTTAGTAATAGCTCCGTGCCCCCTAAGCCCATAGCCATTAGCTATGAGCCACCTTAAGCCATAGAACGTAGGGCTTTAATTCTTTCTTTAATCGGCGGATGAGTGGAAAATAGTCTTGCTAATCCTTTTAGAGTTCTTGAACCGAAAGGATTGGAGATATAAAGATGAGCCGTAGCGTTGTTGACTCGCATCATTGGTTGCTGATTTGCGGCTTCTATTTTTTCTAAAGCCTTGGCCAATCCTTCCGGGTAGCGAGTCAACAGAGAACCGGAGGCATCCGCTAAAAACTCTCTTTTCCGAGAAACAGTAAATTTTATTAACTGGGCAATAAGGGGGGCAAAGATTAATAGAACTAAACCGATAATCATGAATACTACTTGGATCTGGCCTCCTGCCCGGGAATTTCTGCGACCGCCGAAGAAATTAATTCGGAAAAACCAGTTAGAAAGCAAAGCCACTATTCCTACGCAGATAATCACTAAAGTCATCAATCTAATATCATAGTTCTTAATATGGGATAATTCGTGAGCGAGCACCCCTTCTAATTCCTCGTTTTCCAGTTTTTCAATTGCACCGGTAGTTACGGCAATGGAAGCATGGTCGGGATCTCTGCCGGTAGCAAAGGCATTAATTGCTGGGTCATTAATAAGGTAAATATTAGGTTTTGGTAAACCAGCCGTGATACATAAATTCTCCACCATCCGATAAAGATAAGGATTTTGTTCTTTGCTGATGGCTTCAGCTCCTGCTGTCCAGAGCGCAACTTTGTCGCCCGAGTAGTAACCGAAAAGAGACATGATAACAGCAATAATAATAGCGATTATTAAACCCCCGTAGCCTAAATCAGTCAATTCTCCAAAAATCCATCCTAAAAAGCCAATCAGAATGATAAAAATTCCGATTAGTAGAATTGATTTTCTTTTATTAGCATCGATTTGTTTGTACATTTTTTAGGAAAAGAAACGCGGAAAAAATCTTCCGCGTTCCCATCTCAACTTAATTCTTTTAGAATTTTACCTCCACTTTTTCTCTTTCTTTTTCTTCTCCGACTTCAAAGAATTCTCTTTCTTTAAATCCAAGAGTCTTGGCAATCATGTTAGTTGGGAAGACTTGCAGTTTAATGTTAAAGTCTCGAACATTTCCGTTGTAGAAGCGCCGGGACGCCTGAATTTTATTTTCCGTATCAGATAGTTCATCTTGCAGTTTAGCAAAATTCTGATTTGCCTTTAAATCCGGATAATTCTCGGCCACCGCAAAAAGGGTTTTTAGCGTTCCGGTTAACATATTTTCTGCTTCTCCTTGTTCCTTGGGATTCTTAGCTTCCATTGCTCGTGTTCGAGCCTGAGTTACTTTTTCAAAAAGCTCCCGTTCGTGCTTGGCATAACCTTTTACCGTTTCTACTAAATTAGGGATCAAATCATATCGTCTTTTTAACTGAACATCAATATCAGACCATGCTTCCTCGGTGCGATTTTTGAGCCGAATCAAACCATTGTAAGTAGCAATTAGCCAGAATACTATAAAGGCTACGATTATCACTATTATCCATGGTAAGGTATCCATATTTTTTCCTTTCCTCTCCCGTTAAGCGGGAGGATTAATTATCAATTAATTTTCAAACCCTGCTACTAATATTTTAATCTTAGTCGCCTCAAATTCCGATTTATCTTTTACATTCTCTCCGGCATAGACCACTACACTGTCTTCTGGCTGAATTTCGCCACAGGGAATGGTTTTTTCCCGATCGTCCTGTTTTTCGTTGGTATTAGGGGGGGGAGGCAGTTTTGTAATATCCAGTTTACTGCAGGAGGTATTATCGGAGATTGTTACTTTAATCGTTTTATCCACCATTTGATTATTTTCCTGGACGGAAGTGGATAAAGAGACTGTTTTTCCTTCAAGGGAAATTACTTTTCCGGAATAAGAAAAGACAGTAAGGGGGGCTGGTAGCGAAGGAGTTTCAGGAAGAAACGAATTGGTATTGGTATCAGCTGAATTATTTTGACTACTGTTTAAGGCGATGACTTTTCCTTTAGAAAATCCCCAAAAATATCCTGATAAAACCGCTAGAAAAATAATAATCAAGGTAACCAAAGTCGCTCCAAGACAAATCATTTCACTTTTTTCTTGGAACCAAATATTCATATTTTTCTTCGTTGACATATCTTTCTAGTTGTGTTAAAATTAGAGCAGTAATATTGGCTATTATCAAATTATATTATATAATTCTTTAAGCAGGTTTGTCAAAGATCAATCTTCTAGCGGTTATTAATACCGTATACTAGGCCAAGTAGCTTTCATCCTTAATTATCAGTAATCTTATATGAAGAGAAAACTTAAGTTATTTCGGAAGTCTGCTTTCTCAAAGTTAAGTAAAGGGGCTGTTTTTTGCCTTAGTTTATCTATTTTAAGTTTAATCTTTGGTTTAGTAATCAATCGGGTGTTAGCGGTTAACTGGGTGGGGCCAAGCGAGAATCCTCCCAATGGAAATGTGGAGCCTCCGATAAACACTTCTAATGTCAGTCAAGAAAAAAAGGGCGGTTTAAATATCGCTACCGAAAGCGGTAGGATGGGAATTGGTCTGACAAACCCTGGCTATAAACTTGATGTGGTTGGTACGGTTCATGCCACCGGCGCCGTGACTTTTGATAGTAATTTATCTGCCGGAAATACTAATCTTAAGTATCTTTGTTTAACAACTGGCACCGGTTGTTTAGCCGGCGGCAGTCTTCTTTTATATAATACTGGTGATACGAGAATGGTTGGTAGCCTAAGTGTCGGTGGTGGTTCTTCTTGGAATGATTTTGTTATTGATTCCACTGATCATAATGTTAAGATTTATGCTGATCATAGCTCTGGTGTATTAAATATTGGAGATTTAAGTAGTACTGAAAAAAGTGCTATCGTGGCTAAAAATAATTCTGATGAAGTAGCTAATATTTATGCAGAGAATGCTGTAGGCTGGGGGATTTATAGTAAAGGCACCTCTGGAATTTATGGCGAAGGCACCAGTGAAGTTGGATTATCAGGAAAAGGAGTTACTTACGGTGTAGTTGGTTCTACTACTGATGGTATTGGAGTTTATGGTTCTACGAACCGGGGCGTTGCAGCAGTTTATGGGGTAAATAATTCGATCCTTAGCCACACGGCAGGTGTTCATGGACATGGGTTTACTGGAATACTTGGATCAGATAAAGATCAAGTTGCTATTTCTTCGCCTGTTTCTACTGTTGCCGGTCGTTTTATTGGCGCGGTAACTATTGAAAATGGCACTAATCCCGGCAATTTAACCGTGGCGGGAAATTTAGTCGTTGATTCTACAGATAATACCTTATATGTTAATTCAACCAGCAACCGGGTGGGAATTGGAACAGCCGCTCCTGCCGTTAAGTTGGAAGTGGTGGCAGGAAGTGGGCAGTCCGGCATTTATTCTTATACGGGAAGTATAGGCGGACAAGCAACGCCAGACGGGCCAATTGTTACCGTGGCCGGCGTTTACGGCAAAAGCGGAAATAGCACGTCAGGATGGAATTATGGAATTTATGGGGCGGCTGGTACTCCCTCCGGAACGGGGGTTACCATAGGGGTGGCTGGATCTTCGGCCAATGCTGGCAGTAATACCTATGCGGGCTATTTTAGGGGACCAGTGGAAATTGCTACCAATGGCTCGGTGCTTGGCACTCTTAGCGTAGCCAGTACTTTGACGGTAGGAAACAGTTTAACCGTATCAAGCGGTGGCGCCTCAATTACCGGTGCCACTTCCCTTATCGGTGATGCTACGATCAGTGGTGATTTGATAAATGCCGGTGGTTTACAAGTAGTAGGCGATGATTCTCATCGTAGTTGTGATACTTTTCCTGACCAATATGATTTAGGCACTTTGTTTATCTGTAAATGGTGCGAAGAGCCAAAGTTTTACCACCGAGCTTTATATGTTTATTTGGATAATGAAACTTGGGTTTTAATCCAAGATAATTCTTATTCAGGGGACAGTTGTCCGGTAGGCATACCACCGCCCTAATAAATTATTGATAAATATTGCGTTTTCTATGAAAAAACCGTTCCAAAAATTTAGCCGAATAGCTGTTATTAGTTTAGCCATTGCCATTGGCAGTCTTATTATTGGTCTGGGGATGCACATTGCTTTAGCGGCTTGGACACCGCCCTTATCAGCGCCGCCAGAGGGCGACATTGCCGCTCCCCTAAATATTTCCAAAGCTTCTCAATATAAAGAAGGCAGTTTGCTGTTAGGAGGCGCGGCCAGCCCTGATCCTTATCGGTTATATGTTATGGGAGCAGAGAAAGTGACTGGCGATTTGGAAATACAGGGTAATATTCTACCTATTACTGGTGGTACTGGCGGTGGTCATTTGGGTTCTGCCAGCAATTTTTGGAATAAGCTTTATTTAAAGAGCGAAGCGGACAGCGGCATTATTTTTAACGGCGGAAATTCACCCACGTTTAGATACAATGATACGGCAAACCAATTCCAATTTGTTTATGGCCCCTCTTCTATTCTTACCGTCTCCAATACTGGTGATGTGACGGCCGATGATGTCAGTCTTTCTGGCAAATTGCTGGTGTCAGTGGCTACTCCTAGTACGGCTAAAATCCAAGTAGGAACCTTTAGTGTTCCTGTTTCTAGAAATGGTATAGATGTTTATACAGATGTCCAATCCTCAAGTGCTATTAGCGGTACTAATAAGACCTATGAACCATCGGCGGCGGGGGTGTTTGGTTCCTCTTTGTATGGAAGGGGCGTTATGGGAACAAGTTATAGTACTTCTCTTTATGCTGCTGGTGTTATGGGTGAATCAGAAACAACCAATGGGGTTTATGCCACAACCAGAAATCCTTTGGCTTATGGTATTTATGCAGGGAATGAGGGCGGAGGCGGCGTTGGTGGGTATGCTGGCTATTTTCAAGGCAGCGTCAGGGTAGAAGGTAATATTTTGGAAGTTATGGGTGATGTGGAGGTAGGTTGGGGGTTAACCGTTGATACCGATACTTTATTTGTTAATTCAATAAGCAACCGGGTAGGCATTGGCACAACTACTCCAGAAGCAAGGTTGGAAGTAGCGGCTACAGGCAGTAGTGTTGCCGCTTTCCGAGCTTTTGCCGGCAATACTTCTGGTACCGGTAGTGGCAATGGTTCCCTTACTACACCAGCGGCGGTATATGCTCAAGGAGGAAACAGTAGTGTTGACGGTTGGAATTTTGGTGTTTATGCCTTGGCCGGTATTTCAAGTGGGAGTGCTTATACTACGGCGGTCTATGGCAAAACCAGTGATGCCACCAGTTCTTATGCCGGCTATTTTGTCGGACCAATTGAGATTGCTAGTTCTGGCGGCGTTTATGGCGATTTAACCGTTGGTCGTAATGCCACTATTTCCGGAGATTTGAAAAATTCCGGCGGGTTAGAAGTAATTGATGGCAGTAGTGGCGCCAATTGTGGCGGTCACGTGCCATCTTCATATGATCAAGGTACTATGTTTATTTGTAAATATTGTAGTGGGGTGCCTGTTGGTAATTGGACATATGTATTAATGGTTAGGTTAGGAGATGAATGGAAAAGTGTTGCCAGCGACACTTATGGAAATTGTGGAACCTAAAGTTTTTTAACAAATGAAATGCTAGAACAAAAGCACAATTGGAGAATTTTAATCGTCATTGTTTTTTTTGTATCTTTTGTAATGGTCGGCTCTAAAGCGGTTAAGACCTTAGCTTCTTCCCAACCGGACTGGACGGAAACCAATGTTTCTGGCTGGGCATGGATTGGTAATGCCCAAGATGCAATTCCGCACATCGGTTGGATTAGTACTAATTGCTATAACTATTTTGATGGATTTGGTGTGGTTAGTCAGTGTTCTGGCTCAAGTGATTACGGTTTAAAAATTGATCCGATTACCGGAGATATCTCTGGTTATATGTGGGGCGCAGTTCAAGATGATAGCGGAGCCACAACGGGTATTGGCTGGATTGATTTTAGTCCTCCGCCTTTTGTGATGAGTACTTTGCCTTCCAGTTTAACTTATCCAGCGCGAGTGGAGCCGAGCGGTTCTCCTTATGCCGGGCAAATGTCAGGCTGGATCAAAATAGATTCCCTTGCCGAAATCGGAAAAAAACTGGGTTATTCTGATTGGGGTTGGGTGCTTTTAGGACCGGAGCCGGGAGCTGACCATTTCCCCGTTGATCCTAACGGCTGGGGCGTTTATATCGATTTTAATACGGGCAAAGTTAGTGGCTATGCCTGGTCCGGAGGATCTGTTACCGGCGATACTTTTCCGCCTGAATATGAACAGGTAAGCACTGGTTTAGGCTGGATTGATTTTGGTGATTCTGTTCGTGATCCAAACTATCCTATCGCAACTTATCAGGATGAAGCGTTGCACGGCTGGGCTTGGATAGGAAATGCCGATAGTGTTCTTCCCCCATACTCTGCCAATATTGGTTGGATTGCTTTAAACTGTGAGAATGCCGGCCAGAATGGAGAAGATATTTGTGGTTCTACTGGTGATTTCAAAGTTACCGTTGACCCTACCAGTGGCGAGGTAGGCGGTTATGGTTGGAGTGGCTGGTCCGATCCTAATCAAATCATTGAAGAATTAGGAAGCTGTCAAGAAAACTCTAGTGCCTGCTCTCCCATTGGCTGGATTGATTTTGACCCGCTTCTGTACCCTGATTGGCCAAACTTTTCTGCCAAATTTTTTCAAGAAGATCCCCCACCTTTCTTTGACCCTCATAATCCTGATTCAAGCGACCCTCTTTATGACTATGAGGCGGGCGATGTGGCCGGCTGGGCGAGAATTGTTACTTTAAAAAAAGCTGGCGAAAATACCGATAAGCAAGACTGGGGCTGGGTAAAGTTACATCCTACTAATAATGAGAATGATTCGCATCCGGCTGATTATGGCATCACCATAAATTTTAATAGCGGTACCTTAGATGGCTATGCTTGGTCAAGCGGTGGAACAGTGGCTGTTGATAGTTATGATCGGAATGTTGGATTAGGCTGGATCTCTTTTGAAAAAACAATTCCGGGATTGCCCCCTACTTACGTTGCTCCGTTTTTGGAAACTCAACAAGGTGACATTTTTTCCACTGAAGGAGTAGGGACCGATACCACTTTTAATCCTCCCGGGCCTCCCCTTGCTTCGGAACAGTTCTATAATGCTACCTTCCTAATTCAGAGTGGGGGAACAATTGAACATTTTACATCCGAAAGTGCTGAAACTGTGCCAAAATATCTGCAGCCCGGTTACGATAGTCAGCTGGAGCCACCGTTTCCCACCAATCGCTATACCAATGTAATGGGTAATCTGGATTTAGGGCAATACGGTCTGACTTATTATGAAGATCCAGTTGATAAACTGAATAAATTTGGAAATGTGGTTGAGGATTACCTAGGTGATCAAATTAGTTCTGATCTTTGGAAAGATGGGTTGTTACAATTGAATGGCAAGGTCTATCATTTTCTTGGAGATTTGACCATAGATGAGGATTTAATCATTGAGAATGGCGATGTGGTTGAAAATCCAGTTGCTTCGGGCACAATCGTTATAGATGGCGATCTGAACATTCAAAGTAACATAACTTATGATCCCTATCCGTTGCCATCGGGTGGAAAACTAGAATACATACCATCCATCGCTTGGATTGTCAAAGGTGAGGTAACGGTCAGTTCTTCCGTTACCAATGCGGATGGTGTTTTCATTGTAGTAGGGCAAGATGAATTTGATCCGATTGGAGAATTAGATCCCAATACCGGTGAGTTCAGCACTGGCGAAGGTCAGAAATCCTTGGCGGTATCAGGACTAATAATTGCTCATGAATTAATTTTGCAAAGAAGTGGAATAGGAACTTTAGAAAAAATCGAGCCGGCGGAAAAAGTATTCTATGACGGAAGAGTAATAGTAAATACCCCTCCTGGCCTGAGTGATTTTGCCGCCGCTTTGCCGGTAATTAGAGAAGTGGCGCCAGTTGAAGTAACACCGTGAAGTAAAAAAACCGGCAAGTGCCCTTAACAAAAAAATTATAAGCTAATAATTATAAATTATACATTATAAATTAATCTCATGGGTTTATTTAATTCAAATAAAAACTATCTAGGAGTCGATTTAGGAACTTCTAGCATCAAAGTGGTAGAATTGGGAAGCGAAAAGGGAAAACCGCGTTTAGTGACCTATGGGTTTTCCGAGCAATCAACCGATATTATCAAGAGCGATTCTCAAGAAGTCCAAAAAAAAATCGTTTCAACATTAAGATCAATTATTAAAAAAGCCAAGGCCACTACTATCAAAACAGTAGCCGCCTTACCCAGTTTTGCGGTATTCAGTTCTATTATTAGTCTACCGACGATGTCTAAAAAGGATTTGATTGCCGCTGTACGCTGGGAAGCTAAAAAGTTTGTCCCGATGCCTTTGGAAGAAATGATTCTGGATTGGAAAATACTAAATGAAGAAAATAAAGATAAAGGAAATGACAGAAAAGAAAAGAATATTTCAGATAAGAAGACTAAAAACTATAAAATTCTCCTCACCGCTGCACCTAAAAATCTGGTCCAACGCTATGTAGAAATTTTTAAAAAAGCCGATCTCCAATTGGTAAGTTTAGAAACTGAAGCTTTCGCTTTAGAACGCTCTCTAATCGGTAACGATAAATCAGCAATTATGATAGTAGACATAGGTGCCATCGCCTGTGATATTAGTATCATCGCCGATGGAATCCCAATTCTCAATCGCAGTATTGATATCGGAGGTAATACCATTACTAAAGCAATCGCTAACAGTCTTAATATCAATCTAGAAAGGGCCGAGCAGTTTAAACGGGATTTTGGGATAGCTCCCGGAAGCTCAACCCAAGGGCAGATTCCCCGTACTATTGAGTTTATTATCAGTTCAATTATTAATGAAATCAAATACGTCTTAAATCTGTATCAGAACCAAGGGGAAAAAGAGATTGAAAAAATTGTGCTGGCGGGCGGCTCATCATTTTTACCAAACCTGACCAATTATTTGGAAAAAATCTTAAATTTAAAAGTGTTTATTGGAGATCCTTGGGCAAGGATAATTTATCCGATAGATTTGAAACCTGTCTTGCAAGAACTGGGGCCCCGTTTTGCCGTCGCCATCGGATTAGCAATGAGAGAAATAGTATAGTAGCGAAAAACGAAAAATTAAAAGGGTAAAAAATTATAGCCAGGAGTTTAATTCGATATGCCAGACATAAATTTACTAAGAGATAAAAAGTCAATATCAGAACGGTCTGAGAAAAAAAAGGCCGGTTCTGATATTGAATTCACTGCTCCTTCTAAGGAGAAGGATGAAGTGAAGAAAAGAATAGGCGGTGGCGGAGTCATGGAGTTCTTCAGATCTCTCTTTAGTAAAAAAGAAAAAACAGATTCAACCAAAGAAATGCAAAAGAAGAAAATTATAAGGGAATCAACAGAAAGAAAAAGGAAAAAGATAGTACCCCCTCCTTCTTTTCCCGCTGTTAACACTTTTGAAAAAGAAAAAAAACCCAGCATGCTTGATCGGCTATTTCATCCTCCAGTCCGTACTAACATAATTAAAGAAGAGGAAAAAGAGACGGAGATTCCTAAAAGGCAAAGCGCCGAAGAGTTAATTTCTAGAGGAACTGCTGTTAAAAAAGTAGAATCCTCGGAAAAATACGAAGCACCACAGACAACACCCACTCCCTTAGAAAGAAAAGAAAATCTTGGAGGCAAAACAGTTCCCCGTGAAGAAAGAATGGAAACTCTAGATGTTAATCTGATTCCGGATGAAATTTTAGCTGGATTACAGCCCAAAAGAAAACTAAGACAACTGGGTTTGACTATAGGAATAGTTGTTATCTTAGTCGGTCTAAGTTATGGTTATATGCTTTATCGCCAGTCCAACATCCAGGGAAAAATTGAGGAGACGATAGAAAAGATATCTTCCGTCGAACAAAAGATTGCCAAATACAATGATTTGAAAGAGAATATCTCGTCATTAAAAAAGAAAATCGATTCAATTAATCAGATTTTAGATAATCATATCTATTGGTCCCAGTTTTTAACCTATTTAGAAAGGTATACCTTACCGGATGTTTATTATACTAACCTAGCGGGTAGTACTAATGGTAAGGTGACCCTTACTGCTCGAGCGATAGATCCAAAAACGCTTGCCGATCAATATATTGTCTTTCAAAATGCTGAAGATTTTATAGATAGTGTAGTGATTGAGAGTGCTGTTAGTGAGAAAAAAGAAGGAGCAGAAGAAGTGGTTAATTTTTCAATTTCTCTCACTATTAAACCAGAAATATTTTATAAAAATGATAATTCTCAATAGATGAGCTTCTTCTACAAAAATAAAATATTAGTTCTTCTGGCGAAATATTTCCGTTTTATTCTAAACGGAGTAATAATTTTGTTGCTTTTCATCAGTTTCTATTTTATTCTTTGGCCAAAATATTCTGAAATAAATGACGAGGGGAGCTTGGATTATGAATCTAAAGTAGAATTATTAGAATCCAGGAATCAGGAACTAGCCCAGTTGCAAGATTTAGAAGTAAAGTTTAACCAAATCACTTCTGCTGAGATAGTAAAATTAGAAAAAATCCTTCCTTCCGGTAAAGATTTTTCTGATATTTTTGTTCAAATGGAAAACTTAGCGAAAGAAAGTGGTTTAAAGCTTAGTAGAGTCAGTATTACCGAAGGAGGACTAGTAGAGGTAGCAACAGACACCGGTAAAAATAGTACAACCAGTAAAAGCAAAACCAGTAGTAATACGGGAAAAGAAATTGGTGCTGTAAACATTTCTTTGTCAGTAGAAGGTGATAATACCTATCCCGCCTTGAAAATATTTCTAGATAATATCGAAGATAATATGAGGATAGTAGACATTGATTCTCTTTCTTATACACCACCCACTGGAGAAAGTTCCTCTTATACCGTAAATCTAAAGACTTATTATCTAGCGGATTAAATCTTTCCCCATGTTAGTCCAAAAGAAATCAATTAAGAGGCAAATAATAATGACCATCATTGCAATGGCTACCTTAGGAATTGCCATTTACCTCTTTAGTGGTGGTTTAAAAAAAGAAGAAAGCACTTCATTTAGTAATGAGTCTAATGTAATTTCTGAAGGGACCGTTCCTACCGATCTAAACGTTTCCATTTTCGGAGATAAAATAGTTACCCAGTTAAGAGATCGCGCAGCGGAACCCTACGCTAATCAATATTCAGGCGTTTCTTATGATCAAAATACTGTTGTGCCACCAGGGGGAGTATCTATTTACGACCCTCGAGTAGGAAAGAAATTAATTATCTATTGGAATAATGTTGGCAATGAAAACACCATCAGAATTTATCGTTCCGAAATAAATGATGAAATCGGAGAAGTTATCGCAGATAAAATATCAAACGAAAACAATTATCAGGATACCAATTTAAAAAATGACACTCAATATTATTACACCGTTAGAGCGGTTAATAGTGAAGGTAAAGAGTCGAATAACACTAATCAACTATTAGGGATCCCAACCGACACTTTCCCTCCTTTAAGTCCAATCGGCATTGCCATTAGGGATCTTTTAACCGGAGATAAAATCGAGATATCTTGGATCAACCCTTCTGATTCTGATTTTGACCACATCCGAATTTACCGTTCCCTAAAAGAAGGAGAATTAGGAACCGTTATTTTGGATAGGAAGATTGAAGAACCAAAATTTATCGATGACTCAGTACAAATAGGGGAAACTTATTACTATACTATTACCGCCCTAGATCAATCAGGCAATGAATCGGAAAGAACCTTATTACCCAGTGGGGAAAACACCAATCCTTTTGAACCTACCTTTTAAAACAAAAAATTAAAACTCATAACTCAATGCCCGAAAATAGCAAAAAAAATATTGCTTCGGATGGAGATCCTCTTATCCAAGCTTTGTTAGAGGGACGTTACATTTCTCAAAGCCAATGTAGTGAATTACAGAAAGAAAGCAAGAGGCTTAATAAACCGTTCCTAGAACTTATTATTGGCAAATCACTTGTTTCCGAAGAGGACCTTGCCAAGGTAAAAAGCAGAGTTTACGGTGTTCCTTATGTTGATCTTTTTGGTAAAATCGTTCGTGCGGATACTTTGAATATTATTTCTCAGGAATTGGCCCAAAATTACCAAATAGTGTCGTTCGATAGAAAGGAAGATGAGGTTAGTATTGCGATGATGAATCCCAACGATTTTAAGGCCTTAGAAGCCATTGAGTTTATTGCTCGCAAAAATCACTTTCGGATCAAATATTATGTTGTTTCGGAAGGAGGCTTAAGGTACATTTTGAAACAGTATGCTACTCTTTCGGAGGAGGTAGAAGAGGCTTTAAAGGGAGCAGAAAAAGAAATTAGCGTTGCTGAAGTCGGTAAGTTGGAATTAGCCGAAAAAGGATTAGAAGAAGTCATCCGGAAAGCTCCGGTTTCCAAAATGGTGTCTGTGATTTTGAGACATGCCGTAGAAGGAAAGGCATCAGATGTTCATATTGAACCGGTGGGCAATGAAACTAGAGTGCGGTACAGAATCGATGGCGTAATGTACACCTCGCTGATTCTTCCCAAGCACGTTCATCCCTCAATCGTTGCTAGAATTAAAGTCCTTTCCAATTTAAAAATCGATGAAACGAGGATTCCCCAAGATGGCCGATTTCGAATGAATATTGATGGTCGTGATATTGATTACCGTGTTTCCACTCTGCCACTGATTAATAACGAAAAGGTGGTAATGCGTATTTTGGATACTACGGAAGGCAGCAAATCATTGGAAGATCTAGGATTTGTCGGAAGAAACGTAGAAATAATGAGAAAAGATATTAGCAAATCACACGGAATGTTTTTAGTAACCGGACCAACCGGATCAGGCAAATCTACCACTTTATACTCCGTACTGAGTGTTTTAAATCAAGAAGGAGTAAATATTGTAACTTTGGAAGATCCCGTGGAGTATTATTTAGCGGGGATTAATCAATCTCAAATCAATCCGGAAGTAGGTTTAACCTTTGCCCGGGGATTAAGATCAATCTTACGTCAGGATCCCGATATCATCATGGTTGGGGAGATTCGTGATAATGAGACGGCCGAGCTAGCGGTGCACGCCAGCCTAACAGGACACATTGTTCTTTCCACTTTGCATACCAATGATGCTTTTGGGGCTATTCCCAGATTGATTGATATGAAAATTGAACCATTTTTGATTTCTTCCTCTTTGAATGTGGTGATTGCCCAAAGATTGGTAAGAAAAATTTGTCCCTTTTGTCAACAGGAGGTGACCGTTCCCGCTGGTTTAGAAGAAGAGGTATTGGTTGATCTTAAAAAGATTCCCTCCGCTTCCATTCCTAAAGACGTATCGGTTGATCGTCCTTTCAAATTTTACAGAGGCAAAGGATGTGTTCGCTGCGAGAATACTGGTTACAAAGGGAGATTAGCAATTGCGGAGGTGTTGGACATTAACGCCAATCTAGAAAGAATTATTGTGGAAGGGTGCAATCAGGAAAAGATTAAAGAAGAATTTAATAAACAGAGAATGCTATCTATGAAGCAGGACGGAATACTTAAGTCACTCCAAGGGTTAACTACTATTGAAGAAGTATTAAACGTTACTAGAGAATAAAGTTAATTAAACATTTTTAAAATTAATCCATAATGCTATGCAAATTACAGGAGTTGATTCCAAAAAGAAAATTCTACTAGTGGAAGACGATTCATTTTTAGCGGGAATGTATGTTTCTAAATTGAATTTGGAAGATTTTGAGGTTAGTCTTGCTGATAACGGAGAAGATGGTTTGAAAATAGCTAAACAGAAACTACCTAATCTTATTCTATTGGATATTCTTTTACCCCAAATGGATGGTTTTGAGGTGTTGAAGAGATTAAAAGAAAATCCCCAGACTGCTAAGATCCCAATTATTCTTCTGACTAACTTAGGACAGAAAAAAGATGTCGATCGAGGATTAGCACTGGGAGCAAAAGATTATCTAATCAAAGCTCACTTCATGCCTAACGAGGTAATTGCTAAAATAAAAAAAATTCTTAGACCATAAAAATTTGGAACAAGTAAATTCTCAAACCTTACGAGCTAATGAAGAAATAGAAATCAATCGAATTTTAACGGCAGTAGCGGAATACAACGCTTCTGACCTTCATCTTTCGGTTGGGAACGTACCAACGGTGCGAGTGGACGGAGAGTTAGTAGCTTTAAGAGAAGAGCGGGTGGTTACTCCTGATTTTATGAAAAAATTCAGTTTATTTTTTTTAGATGAAAAGCAGCGCGAGATTCTAAATAGAGAAAGAGAAATAATATTTTCCTATAATTTTCAGAATAGAATTCGTTTTAAGGTCAATCTTTTCTATCAAGAAGGGTATCTCTCTGCTTCTTTAAGACTTATCCCTTCGACAATAAAAACTTTAAAAGAATTAGGGCTTCCCCCGATTGTGGAAAAATTCTATCAAATCAAAAAAGGATTGGTAATTGTTTGTGGTCCTTTTGCTTCCGGTCGCTCTTTTACCATCGCCGCTTTGCTTAATGAAATAAATAACCGAAGGAAAGAGCATATCCTAACGGTGGAAAAACCGATTGAATTTGTCTTTGGAGACAATCAAAGTATTATTGAGCAAAGGGAGGTGGGGCGCGATACCAATTCTTTTGAACAGGCTTTAAAATCTGCTTTTCGGGGTGATATCGATGTGATTATGGTCGGTGAGATGAAATCCAAAGAGGTGATCAAAGGAGCGCTGGATTTAGCGGAAGGAGGGCGTTTAGTATATTCAGCAATGGAGACTGACTCTTCAATTAAAACTATTGAAAGAATTGTTAGTAGTTTCGAAAGCGAAGCAAAAAATCAAGCGCGGGTTCAGTTATCCGAGGTGCTGGAGGGAATTATTGTTCAGCGGCTGGTTCCTAGAGTGGGAGGCGGAAGGATTTTAGTAACAGAAATACTGATTCCTAATCCGGCAATCCGGTCAATTATCAAAGAAGGTAATATTTATCAAATCAATAATGTCCTTCAAACCTCCCGGGGCGAAGGAATGGTTTCTCTTGATCGAGCCTTAGCGGAATTGGTTAAAACAGGAGAGATTATGCTGGAAAGTGCCATTCAGTACGCAGTAGATGAAAACAATTTGAAAAGAATGACACAGAGATAGTGACTTGGCTTGTAGGAAGTTAGCTTGTAGCTTCAGTTGAAAGTTGAAAGTTGTCAGCTGTTGTAAGGGGATAAAAAGGGCTAATAAGGGAAATAAAGGGATATTAGGGGAGAAAGTTCGTTAAACTTCCTTTTTACCTTAATTACCCCCAATAACCCTTAATATCCCGTAATACCCCCTAACAAGCTAAGAAGCTACTAACCTAAAAAGCTAAATAAAATCAATGGCCATTTACGATTATAAAGCAAAAGATTTAAAAGGTAACACGACAACTGGTGCAGTGGAAGCTTCTTCCGAGATGGTAGCAGCTGACCTTTTAAAAGAGAGAGATTTAATTGTTTTAGCTTTGTCAGAAAGAAAAAGAAAGACTCTCTTTCAAACTTCGCTTGGATTTTTGCGCCGCGTTCCCAGAAAAGAAATAGTTGTTTTTGCCAGACAGTTAGCAGTTATGATTTCGGCAACCGTTCCGATTGTAAAAGCATTGAGGATTCTCACTAAACAGACTGAAAATGTAGCCTTTAAGATAATATTGTCGGAAGTGGCTGACGAAGTGGATGGAGGCGCCAGACTTTCTGATTCTCTAGCTCGTTATCCTCAAGTATTCGATGACTTTTTTGCCCATATGATTAAGACCGGAGAAACCACTGGCAAACTGGATGAAATCCTCAATTATCTTGCCGATCAAAAAGAAAAGGATTACGACTTGACGAGCAAAATTAAAGGAGCAATGATTTACCCTATTTTTATTCTGATCGGATTATTTGTGGTCGGGGCAGTGATGATGATATTTGTTATTCCGAAGCTAACCGGCATTTTAGCAGAAGCCGGAGCAGAGCTTCCGATTTCCACTAAGATGTTAATTGGTACCAGTAATTTTCTTCAGTACTACTGGTGGATGATTATAATTTTTGTAATCGTGGTGATCGCTTTGTACCGTATTATTGCTCGGACCGAAAAAGGAAGAATGCAAATCGATCTGATTAAATTAAAAATCCCTATTTTTGGTAACATTTATAAGAAAATCTACCTGACCCGTTTTGCCCGAAGTCTTTCTAATCTTATTGCCAGCGGGGTTCCTCTCTCTCGCTCTTTAGAAATTGTAGCCGATGTAGTAGGCAACAGTACTTTTAAAGACTTAACTCGCCAGACGATCAAAGAAGTGGAGGATGGCAACTCGATTGCCACCGTTTTTGCTAAAAGTAAAATAGTGCCGGTAATGGTGTCCCAAATGCTAACGGTGGGTGAGCAGACCGGCCGGATTGATAAAATTTTGAATAAATTAGCTGATTTTTATGCCAAAGAAGTAGAAAACTTAGTGGCTAATCTGGTTAGTTTAATTGAACCTTTAATCATTGTTGTTCTGGGCGCCGGCGTAGCAGTACTGGTCGTTTCTATTCTATTGCCTTTGTATAGTTTGTCTACGGCGATCTAAAGGGCCGTAGCGGCGACTCATGAATCGCTGCTACAGTCTGTTTTAACCACAGACATTTGTCGGTATTAGTTAGTTAACAATTTTAGCATTTCGTTTGGAGTTTTTCCATTTAAGGAACAGTGCTC
>PEXU01000001.1 GCA_002774635.1 Candidatus Kerfeldbacteria bacterium CG08_land_8_20_14_0_20_40_16
CCGCAATACTTAAAATCCATTTGCGATAGTCATAGTAATCTTGGCCTTTAAAGTCGCGAACGATTTCATGTAAAAGCAATACGTAATTGTTTATCGTATGGGCAATTTCTAATGTTTTGGTTTCCGGTACGGCATTATTAGGCAAGTATCTTCCCCTAATCAATTCGTAAATTAAGTGGCGGGATACTTTCTCAATTTTGGCTCCCGGTACCAATCTTCTTTTTAAAATTCGTTCAATCGCATTTTTTCTTAAAAGTTGTTCTTCTTTATAGTCAATCGCATTGCGGAATTTTTCATAGAAAAAAGAAACCCGGCTAATAGTGTTGTTGACCTTAATTCGGGCAACATCTTTAGGAATATCCTCAACCGGCGGTTTTTGCTGGAAAGATAAAATTAGTTGTTTTAGAGAGAAAGGAAAGGAATCTTCAATCATTATCTTAAAACTGGTATTTATTAATATTTTACCCGGTTCTCTTAAATTATATCACTTTCGGGTAATAGGTTAATCTATACTTAATATTAAATAATGTCAAGATATAATTTATAATGGCGATAATATTGGTTTGGGAATTGATAATCACTTTTCCACTTAATAGAACAACCTATTCCTAAAGCAGGTCGTTAAGAACGAGTTAACACTATCTCTTTGGGTTAGGATTTATTCTTCGGCAGTGAGCTTAAATTTTTCCCACAACTCCAATCCCTCTACGTAATCTTCATGACCGTCTTCGGTGCCGCTCAAGCAAGAGGTGCATTCAGTAAATATTTCGCCATGCTTAAAGTGTTTCCGGAATCCGCAAGGAACGCAGACGTAATCACTTTCTTCAGTAACGGTATCCCCTTTATGATAAGTTTCTCTCTCGTTCATTTTTGAAATTAGTTATTAATTAGAGGTATTGAAACCAAAAAAAGCTGATAATAGTGGCGCTGGCCAGAATAATTCCTAATTTGGTTAATGTCGTTTCTTTTTGGGTTATTTGCTCTTTCCGTCTAATAACAATAACAGCCAAGACGATACTCCCCAGCGGCACTAGAATAAAAATAGTCACTGCGGTGAATAAGGTAAATTCAATGTTCGTTCCCAAGAAAACTAAAAGTAGAAAAAATGATATCCCAGGAAGAATAAGAGAAAGTAGTGCGGAAAGAGAATATTGAACTCTCATAGTTTTTATTCCATCTTCCTCCCACGGCAGCGGGACTTCGGCGAACGAGAAGAATAGTTAATTCCCCGTAGGTTACTTTAGAATGTTTTTTTGAAACTCACTTTAGGATTCATTCTGTTGACTTAATTTCCGCCTTTAGTATATAGGAATAGCATGGTATATTCAATAACCGTCGATTATTTCAGAATTTCTTTTTTATCATCTTCAGGTAATTTTTCACAAGCGTATCTCAAAATCAATCGGGGAGTACTATGTTTCCATTTCAGCAAGAACTTAACCACTGCACCCTGGTGCCATTTGGCGGATTCCTTTAAGAGCCAACCCACCGCTTTCTGTAAATAGGGTTCTTTAGTCTGTATAAAAGGGGTGGCTCTTTTAAATATATAATTTGGCTTTAAAAGTCTAGCAATCTTTAATACAGCGACTAAAGATGCCCTTTGCACCCACAAATTTTTGTCTTTCGCCCAAGGTTCTACTTTAAAAACCAGTTTTAAATTTTTTCCTAAAAAAGGCCCGATGACATTAATGCAAAAGCTGTCGCAAAAGGCCCAGTTGTGGCAGTACTTATCTATCCAAGATCTGAATACCTGAAGAGTGTTTTCATCAAATTCCTTTCTAAAATTATTAATAAACCCCACGCCGGCAAATTTTTCTTCCTGATACTGACATTGCAGAAGTTCTTCCGAAATTTTTAGTGCTTGGTTGTAATTCACTTTATCCTCATTCTGTTTATAAACATCGCGGGAAATTTTCCAGACCTCTGCTAATTTTAATCCCAAGGGGTTGAAATCTTGACCGACAATTCTTCGCGCCCATTCTAGTTTTTTGGGGGAAAGCGGTTTTGCTTTTGCTCTTAAGGCCTTTTTGATTTGCTCGATAACAACATCCATGGGTCCAGTATAGCATTTTTCAGTCCAAGTTAGACAGATAAAAAAATTGGTGTTAGAATCGGCTTGGAGACCCCGGTTAAACAGAAAGGATATGAAATTAAACTTTTTTCTTCCCAGGCAAACAAATTTTTATAGCCTGTTGGATAAGCTGGCAAAGTATGTGAGAGAAATCTCTTTTTTATATCGTGATTTCGTCAAAAAGGAAGAAAGTTAGCAAGAAAAAGAAAAATTTGCCGAACGGGCCAAAGAAATTGAGAATCAAGCTGACGACGTTACTCATACTATCATTGATCAATTAAATAGAACCTTTATTACTCCCCTAGACCGGGAGGATATTTATTTATTAGCCCATGAGTTAGATGATATTGTGGATAAAATTGAGAATGTTATTCATAACATCGTTATTTACAAGATCGGTAAGAAAGAAAAATTTTTGGCAGGATTCTCGGAAATTTATGAAAAGACCAGCGAAGATTTAGTGATGCTAATGGCCAATCTTGCTAAGCAAAAATATACCGAGGAAGTTAAAAAGCTGGTTATCCATGTCCACGATTTAGAAGACGAAGGAGACGCTATTTTTATTCACTCCGTCTCCGATCTTTTCCAAAATGGCAGCGATGCCTTGTATATTATTAAATGGAAAGATATACTAGAGGATCTGGAAAAAATTGCTGATAAATTTCAGTCAGTTAGTAATTCTATTGAAGGAATTATTGTGAAATTTGGCTAATGGATTTTTATTTGCTATTTTTAATTTTCATCATTTTTGTTGCTCTGGTTTTTGATTTTACTAACGGTATGCACGATGCCGCTAACTCGGTAGCCACCATAGTTTCTACCAAAGTGTTAACTCCAAAACAAGCGGTAGTCTGGGCCGCTTTTTTTAATTTTGTCGCCTTTCTGATTTTTGGAACGGCTGTGGCTAAAACCATTGGGAAAGGGATGATCGATATTAACATTGTCACTCCCAAAGTGATTTTTGCCGGTCTTATTGGCACGATCTGTTGGAATATTATTACCTGGCTCTTGGGTTTGCCCACCAGTTCCTCGCACGCTTTAATCGGCGGCTATGCCGGCGCGGCGATTGCTAAGGGAGGATTGGATGTCATAATTTTAGGCGGTTGGTACAAAACTCTGCTTTTTATCGTTTTAGCGCCGGCGATAGGATTATTGGCAGGGTTGATTTTAAAAATCATTGCCAGTTGGGTCGTCTTCAAAAAGCCACCCAGTCAGGTTAATAAATGGTCGCGTCGATTACAGTTTTTTTCCGCTGCCCTTTACAGCTTGGGTCATGGCGGAAACGACGCTCAAAAAACTATGGGAATTATCGCCGGTGTTCTGTTTACCGGCGGCCTCATTAAGGAATTTACCATTCCATTGTGGGTGGTTTTAAGCGCCCAATCTGCCATTGCTCTTGGCACCCTAAGCGGCGGTTGGAGAATTATTAAAACCATGGGCCAAAAAATCACCAAGTTGAGACCGATTGATGGCTTTTGCGCCGAGACGGCCAGCGCCGTCAGCATCTTTTTGGCCACTCATCTGGGCGTTCCGGTCAGCACCACCCATGTAATTACCGGTGCTATTTCAGGCGTTGGTTCCGCTAACCGAATTTCTGCAGTACGGTGGGGTGTTACTTTAAAAATTGTTTGGGCCTGGTTTTTTACGATACCGTCGGCTGCTCTTATGGCTTACCTGCTTTATTCCATTTTAAAATTATTCTAAAATTCTATTAATTTCTATTAATAAATCCCTCTTAAGAAAGTCTCCTTGAAGAGGATTCAATAATGCAAACAGTGATTATCAATTGTTGGACCAAATCAAAACACCGAGTTTTCAAAAACAGCTCGGCGTGTTTTACTGTATCTTGATTATTTTTCCGTGACCTCTTCTTCCGGATTGGGCGGAGTCTTAAGCACTTTCTGTTTTTTATTGCTGATTATCAGTAAAGACCCGCTTAATAAAGCAGGCAGGGCCAACATCACTAAAACGATTAAAATTGTAATAAAAGGAAGTCTTCCATAAGCCATTCTGGGATAACCAAATAAGATTATTAGGCCCTCAATCAGCAAAGTAATGGCTCCTGCTTTCTGCCAGCGCCAGGCCACTACCACACTGGCCACAAAGATTAATCCGGGGGTAGCACTAATCAGATTATCGGCAATTCCCTCATTGGTCCCCGAAACTAATCCAAAATAAAGCCACCACAGGGCCCAGATTAAAGCGATAATTAAAGCAAACTTGCGCATTTTTTTATTATATAGTAAATTAAGATATCGCTATCATTTTAGCAAATATTGCTCCTTAAGAAAACACTATCAAGAATTAATAGATAGATAAACTAAAAAACCAGTATGGAGGTTCAATCATGGGAATTCAGGGAGGCAATCTAGAAGATTTCCGCGGAAAAGTAATCAAAGTGTTTAACCACATTCGTTGCGTCGGCATTGAAGTCAAAAAAGGGACCTTGAACAAAGGTGATATACTCATGTTTGTAAAAGATGGGTCTCTGTCGCTTAGGAACCCAAAGGTTTACAAATATACTCAAAGGATTGATTCCATTGAAATCGATCACCAACCGGTCGACAAGGTCGAAAAAAGACAGAGATGCGGGGTGAAGATTAACATACCTATTCCGGGCACTCTACCCCCGAACGGTGCCGTTGTCACCAGGGTTCCTGCCGGCTAAGAGCCTTTCTTTCTATTTTCTATTTTTGCCAAGCACGTGAGCCTATTATGGGTGTCCGTGCTTTTTTATTAATTTAAAAAAGCTTTTGGTGTATACTAAAGATATATAAATTAACTTAATTTATGCTTGATCCCAAGAAAAAATATTTACAGATTGCCTTAAACAGCACGCTTGACGAAGCCCAGGAGATTATCTCTAAATTACCGGTCAGTGATCGTATTTTAATCGAAGCCGGTACTCCCTTAATTAAACGATATGGAGCAGAGGGGATTGCCGCAATTAAAAACTGGTATTGGCAGAAAGTTACCGGCGTTACTCCTATGATATCATCTCGATCCAGCTCTTATAAATATTTCGGCCTTACCGGATTGCTGCTCTCGGCTTTACAAAAGCAGAAAGTAAAGTCCAAGGAGATTCCTAAAACAAACGCTGATTTTGAACCGTACGTAGTGGCCGATTTGAAATGCATGGATCGGGGAGAAACTGAAGTGGAAATTGCGGCCAATGGCGGGGCGAATGCGGCCGTAGCGCTAGGGCATGCTCCTTTAGAAACGCTGGATGCTTTTATTCAAAACTGTAAAAAAAGCGGAGTTGACTCCATGATTGATATGATGAATGTTGATTTCCCACTTACTATTTTAAGAAATCTGGAAGAATTGCCTCAAGTCGTTATCCTGCACCGTGGAGTGGACGAGGAGCATTTTAATAAAGAAAAGGAAATACCTTTTTATGAGATTTCCCGAATAAAAAGCGAATACGAAATTCTGATTGCCATTGCTGGAGGAGACACTTTTCACGAGGTGCAGCAGGCCGCTTTCAATGATGCCGATATCGTTGTGGTCTGGAAGTCATTTTATAAAAGCACCGCTGACACGGCAAAAATAGCGGATGATTTTTTGAAAGAAATTCGGTAAAAAACAAAAAGAAAACGGGACGCTCGCCTCGATTTGAGTCGAAGCGGGTCAACGTCCCGTTTTCTTTTTTGCTACGTTATTTTTTTCTGGATAAAATCAGCGACTGAATCCCTTCCATTACTTCTACTGGCAGAGCAAAAATAACGGTCTTAGATGGATCCGGTTGCAATTTATCAATGGTTTCTAAAGTTCTAAGCGATAAAGCGCCGGGAACATTACCCAGAATTTCCGCTGCTTTTTGAAGATTTTGAGCGGCGCTGACCTCGCCTTCCGCTTTAATGATGATAGCTCTTCTTTCTCTTTCTGTTTCCGCTTGCGCAGCCATTGCTCTTTTCATTCCGGCGGGCAGTTCAATATCCTGTATCTTAATGGCGGTTACGTCAATTCCCCAAGGATCTGTTTCTACATCCACCACTTTTTTGATTTGAGTGGCAATTCTTTCTCTTTCCGTTAAAAGCGTATCTAATTCCTCGCCGCCAATAATATCTCTCAAAGCGGCCAGCGCATATTGGGATACAGCATAGGAATAATTCTCCACTTCTAAAACGGCATTTTCCGCTTTGATCACTTTAAAGTAAACTACGGCGTTGATTCCCACCGGCACGTTGTCTCTGGTAATTGCTTCCTGACGGGGAATATCAATGGTGGTGATTCTCATATCGACTTTAATCATTCTTTGGATGATGGGGAAAATCCAATTCAGGCCCGGAGTACGGGTACCGGTGTATTTCCCCAGCGTTAGAATCACACCCCTTTGGTACTGGTTAATGACCCTTAATCCGCCAATAATGATCAGGAAAAGCAGGGGTAAGACAATAGTAAAGATAAATCCAGAAAATAATTCAGTCATAGTTTTTTTGTTAATAATCAGCAGTTTCATCTTACCATATTTTAAAATTCTTTGACAAAAAATAATTCTGCTCAGCCTTCCTTCTAAAAGAAATAACTAGTATTTACTCCACTGTTTTGACAATATTTCCGCATAATGCTAGACTGAATTTACTAATTTTTAAGGTATTTTACAGAGATACCAAAACAGAACTTTTAGGAGTTCTTTAAAGGAATAAATCCGTAAAATACAAAAGGTTTATATAAATGGAAGATCAGCAAAATTTTGGCCAGCGGAAAATGTACCAAGGCCAATGGACCTGTTCTGAATGCGGCACTGCCATTACCGAGCTACCCTTTGAGCCCGATGGCGACCGTCCCATCTATTGCCGTGATTGCCACCGCAAAAGAAGAAAAGATACAGGTAGACGCTTTTAAAAATAGCGTGTAAAAAAAAGCCCCCCGTCTGTCAAAAGACGGGGGCTTTTGGTTAAGGAAAATATTGGAAAAGTCCTTCTTCTTTAATACCCAGCTATCAGCAATAGCGGAAGAACGCACTATCTCTTAGCATGGCCTTCATTTTTTTCTTTAGTAATTATTTTTTTTAAACTTCCTACAAAGTAGAATCCAGAAAGCAAAATAATTGCTAGAAAGAGAAACAGCACTTGAAGAGGAAAGAACCTTAAAACCAAAATGCTTAATCCAGAAACAATCAAATACGCTAGCGGAGAGACGTTCCGGAAAAAATTAATGTAATCAATGTCTTTAACATCTACAATTTTGAAAAAATAAGACTCCCGCATAGATTCTATTAAAGCGGCACCGCAGCGGCTCAAGAAAAGAACTAATCCCCAGATCAAAGGATTAGTTGATTTAATTAGAAAGAATAGGGTTACTAAAGCAATTAAAATCATGAATCCAATAACTAGAATTTTCTTTTCGCCGGAATAACGATCCGCTATTCTTCCGGCCGGAATCTCTAAAACAACAAAAGGGATCAGCATAAAAGTGAAGATTGTTCCAATTGTTTTCCAATCAAATCCAATATACTGATGAAGATAGATTGGGATGTAGATTACCGCTACAACATAAAACAGTTCTAATAAAAAGGCAATCGCAAATATTCCTCTTAGATTTGAGTTATTTAAAATATACTTCATGGTTGCGCCAGTGGGGTGGTGTTCGTATTGCAAATGGTCTTCCAATCTTTTTCTATTGGCTAACATGATAATCAGAACAATTGTTTGGAAAATGATAGCGATTAAATAGACTAGCCGGTAATTTTCTTTACCAACCAGATAACCGACTGCTAAAGGGGATAACAACCATCCTAAATTAATAAAAGTAAAGTAGAGCGTTCTGATTCGGCCGGTAGTAGGGTTGGCGGTGAATCTTTCTACAAAAACATCCATGTTGATGAATATCAAGTAGGTGGTCACCTCAATGATGATGAAAAAAACAAAAGCCCAGAATGCCGAGTGGGTAGTGATTAGCAGCATAACTCCCAGTATTTGGGTCACCAGCATGATTATTGCCAACCGATAGTTAGTGAATTTTTTAATGTAGTAGGGAAAAAAATTAATGGCAATCAAGGCGAAAAGAGATGATCCGACAAAAAACAGTCCAATCCGGTTTAAATTGACGAAACTCTCTAAAAAAGATGATTTAATGTAGCTAGGGAAAGCTATGGAAATAGCCATGAAAAATCCTAGCCAATAAAGAATTTTTAAACTTTTGGTGTTAGACATTCGGCTCGTTTTTAGTGAATTTATAATATAAAAGTTTGGCGCTTTCAGTAGTAATGAAGTAAAGTACTACCACTACCAATATTATTAAAAGATGGCTTCCGGAGGGCCTGATGAATTGAAAAATTTCCTGCCCGAATTTAGTGAATGGGATCAGAACTGTAGCAATAGCCGCAAAGCCAGATAGCCAAATAAGAATCGCGGCGGGCCTTTTTGCTTTGATAAAAATCAATCTGGTACGGATAGACAATAATAGGATCAATTCCGTCAGAATACTTCCAATAAACCAGTTGGTTTGAAGAATGGCAGGCGAAATCCGGTAAAACAAGGCAAAGAAAATAAAATCAAACACGGTGCTGATTATTCCTAAAGTGATCGCCATTAAGGCAATGTCTTTAACCTGATAATGGCGCGGTTTTTTAAGTTCCGCTGGATCCACAGTATCGGCCGCAATGGCAATCATCGGAAAATCAGAAAGGAGGTTTAAAAGCAGAATTTGTAAAGGAAGCATCGGCAGAAAATCAATTAACAGAGAAGCAACTGCCACCGCAAAAAAATTGCCGAAATTGGAAGCCAGAGTAGCTTTAATGTACTTTAAAGAATTGGCGAATACCTTACGCCCCTCTTCAATGCCATTAACGATTACTTGAAGGCTCTTATTAAGAAGAACAATGTCGGCGGTTTCTTGAGCAATATCACTGGCGTGTTGGACGGCCAGACCAACATTGGCGATTTTAAGAGCCGGAGCGTCATTAATTCCTTCTCCCAAGAAGCCCACTTCGTATTTTTCCTGGAGCAGGTGAATGATTTTATATTTCTGTTCTGGAGAAACGCGGGCGAATACAGAGTATTTTTGAACCGCTTCGTGTTGTTGACGGTGACTTAGTAACTCTAGCTCCTCGCCGGTTATTACTTCATTGTTGGATTTAACAAGATCTATTTGACGAGCGACTGCTCCGGCTACTTCCCGGCTGTCGCCAGTTAATATTTTTACCTTTACTCCTAAAGTTTTTGCCTTATGAATTGATTGGGAGGTGGTTTTTTTAATGGGATCAATGAAGGAAATAAGTCCTTCTAAAGTTAGTTTGTTTTCTGCTTGTTGGATATTTACTTTTGGATTCGTTAATTTTTTACTTGCCACGGCAATTACCCGTTGTCCTTGCCGGCCAGCATGAGCCGCCCACTGATTTATTTTTTTTAATTCTTTAGCATTCATCTTTTTGCAAAGCGGCAAAATCTTTTCTAGCGCCCCTCGAGTAATTAACTCCGTACTATTATTTTTTATAACAATGACTGTATTTCTGCTCCGCTGGGGATCAAAAGGAATTTCGGCAATTTGCTGGTAACTATCTAAGATATTTCTATCCTGTTTGGCAAGATGATGGTAGAGCGCTAAGTCAAAGGCGTTATTGGGTTCTTGTCCCCCTTCCTTTAAAAAAGGAGCGGCCAGACTGGCGTAAAAGATTATCGGTCTTCCGCGAGTGCTGTAATACTCTTTAACGGTCAAATCATTTTCGGTTAAAGTTCCAGTTTTATCAGTACAGAGAACTTCAATACTGCCCAGATCTTCAATAGCGGAAAGCCTTTTAACTACCACATTTTTTTTAGCTAATTGAAGTGCCCCGCGAGATAAAGAAAAAGTCATCACCATCGGGAACGCTTCGGGAATAACGCTTACTGCTAAAGCGACTGAGAAAATGGCCAGTTCCACAATATGAGCATGAAATCCTTTAATAAACAGATTAGCCACAAACACCAAAGCCAGGGTTACTAGTATCAGACGGAGAATGAATTTGCTAAAGCGGGCAATATCTTTTTGAAAAGTGCCGGCGTGAACAGTCTTGCTGGTTATTTGAGCAATGCCGCCAATCACTGATTTCTTGCCGGTAGCCACTACTACCCCTTTTCCCTTGCCGCTGGTAATGATAGTACCTAAAAGACAGATATTGCTGGCTTTGAAAATCTGAGTAGCTGCTTTTCGCAGGGCGGTACTCACTTTTTTTACTGGCGCCGATTCACCCGTCAAGGTTGTTTCGTCAACCGTTAGATTATACTCCTCGACTAGGCGAAGATCGGCCGGAACAAAATCGCCAGTCTCCACAATTACGACGTCTCCTGGAACTAGCAAAGTACTATCAATAACCTGCTCCTGACCTTGACGAATTACCCGGGCGCGGCGGACAACATACTTTTTTAACAGCTTCACCGTATTTTCAGAACGGTATTCCTGATAAAATCCAAGAAAGGCATTAATTGCCACAAACATAAGGATCATCAGTGAATCAACAACCTCTTTCAGTAAAAGGGCCAAAGCAGAAGCGGCAATTAAAAGATAAATAAAAGGCGAAACAAACTGCCTTTTCAAAATTTTCCACCAGTTAATATCATGGACCTCCAGCTCATTATGACCATATTTAATCAATCGTTGCTGGATTTTTTGTTCTGATAGGCCAGATCTGATATTTACTCCAAATTCTCTTTCTATTTCCGAGACCGTTTTTTTAGTGTAGGATGAAAAATTCATTTTCAATAAAAATTGATGTGAATAATAATTTAATATTATTATACCTTGAGTGAAAAAGAAAAACCATCCTTTTGTACTTTCGGCCGCTAAATTATCTTCGTAAGTTTCGCAAACACTAGACTTATCTCACCAGTTTGCTATTATTTTTATATTAATGCTTAATACAACAATCAGTTAAAAAAATCTCAAAGAATTCTATGCTGAAAAAAATAATTACGACTTTATTGGTTGTTTTAACGCTAACAATATTCCCATTTTATACCTTGGCCCAAGAGATACATCCGATCAATGTCTATTTCTTTTGGGGAGAGGGCTGTCCGCACTGCGCCAAGGAAAAAACCTTTCTTGATAAATTAAAAGAGGAATATCCCAATATCAATATATTTGATTATGAAGTTTGGAAAAACAGCGAGAATCGGAACTTGCTGATTAAAGCAGGAGATAAATTAAACGCTGATGTATCAGGCGTACCATTTACGGTAATCGGAGAGAAATATTTTATTGGCTGGTATAATGAAGAAATCACCGGTGCCGAAATAAAGAAAGCAATCGATTATTCTATAGACAATAGTTGCCGGGATGTAATAGCGGAGGTGCTTGCTTCAAGTGAACAAAACGGCCAGATTGGGCGAGATGATAATTGTGAAGAGCAAGGCTCTGCGATACCAGAAAAAATAAGCGTGCCTATATTGGGAGAAATTGAAGTAAAAAATTTCTCCTTGCCGATACTAACGATAATCATCGGCGCGCTGGACGGTTTTAATCCCTGCGCTATGTGGGTTTTACTGTTTTTGATCACGCTCCTTTTGGGAATGAAGGATAAAAAAAGAATGTGGATTCTGGGCAGCGCCTTTATTATTGCTTCGGCTTCAGTTTATTTTCTTTTCATGGCCGCCTGGCTGAACCTGCTTTTATTCATCGGCTTTGTCTTTTGGATTAGAATTGTAATTGGCTTGGTCGCTTTAGGAGGGGGAGGATACAACCTGAAAGAATACTGGACCAATAAAGATGCTACCTGCAAGGTTACCGGGCAAGAAAAGAGAAGAAAGATTTTCGAGAACTTAAAAAAATTCACTCAAGAAAAAAAATTCTGGCTGGCGCTGGGAGGAATTATTATCTTGGCCTTTGCCGTCAATCTGGTGGAGCTGATTTGTTCCGCTGGTTTTCCGGCAGTCTACACCCAGGTATTAAGTTTAAGCAATCTGGCTAAATGGCAGTATTATCTTTATCTAGCTTTTTACATTTTTATTTTCATGTTGGATGACTTAATTGTCTTTTTTATCGCCATGGCCACTTTGCAGGTAACCGGAATTACCACTAAATATGTGCGTGCCTCACATTTAATTGGCGGAATCTTAATGCTGATTATCGGATTGCTTCTTATCTTAAAACCAGAACTGTTGATGTTTGGGTAAAATTAGTTAACTTCTTTTTGACACCCCTCGGCTTCGCTCGGGGCAGGTCAAAAAGAAGCAAAAATTTATCCTGAGCGAAGTCGAAAGGACTGTTAGGGGCAACAAAGCGCCGATTCACCAATCTAAGGATGTTTCGTCTTTCTTGGGCTTAATGTTGCCCCCAAACCCCCTACGATTAGAGTTTTAAATTCTTCTCTCTTTTATTTTGACTATTTAAATCACTCTAAAAAGTTCGAAAACGAATTTCCTCTCTTCGAGCCTAAGCAGCGAAACCGTCAGGTCTCAGAGCCGAAGGCCGTACCCCAATGCGTTTTGAGTTTATTTTTCTGTTCTCGATTGAACTATCAAAACAACTGCGGATAAAAAAACACCGCTTGATTGCAAACGGTGTTTTAAAGCTGTTTTGCAGACTGGAAAATAATTTCTTCAGTTCAAGCAGTAGGCGCCCGAATTCCATTTTCATGATTTTCTAATTTTAATTTTTCGTAGACGAATTCCAGTAATGAAGGACGATTTTTGTACAAACTAATTTCTATTAGATTCAACTCTCCGGCTGATCCGATAGTGTAGCTTTTTTGATTGTTATTTGCTGATGACCCACTGGCGGAAGTTTGGGTGCCGCTTTGTTCTCCAATTTTATTAATTGAAGAGGGGTTGTTATTATTATCTAAATTATCTTCTAACCTTGATTCCCCGCTTTTTAGAGATTCTTGGTCGTAGGGCCAGTCGTTATTCAGAAAAATGAAGCCGCTGATTAGCGAAAAAGTCATAATACTTAATACAATTGTGGCAACGGCATGAATCATAGGTATTTAGGTTATATTTATTTATTACCCTCCATTGCCTAGTACGCTTTACTTTTTAGTAATCTTTCATTAACAAATAAGCAATCAAAAATACCTCCCTTGTCGGAGATGTTTTACATTTTGACAGGTGTTTTAACCACAGACATTTGTCGGTATTAGTTAGTTAACAATTTTAGCATTTCGTTTGGAGTTTTT